>NZ_WUEH01000009.1 GCF_010468615.1 Pseudodesulfovibrio sp. JC047
ATGATATTTTAATCCTAGCCATGTCGGCCTCCTTTGAGCTTCACTTTTACTGGTACTGTTACCAGATTAAGCCTTGGAGTGCCGACATGGTATTTTTGTGTGGGAAAAACATGGTCATTCAATCTTTTTGGATGGGCGGCGAAGATGGATTTCGGCAGCCTTGCAGGCGCAGAGTCTCGTTGTGTTCGAGAGTGCATTTCATTGTGAAATTCAAGGATTGCCCATAATCATAAATATATGGTATTGTATATAAGACCTATTTTTCGCGGCATCGCGTGTTGCGATGTGCAAATAAAAGAGTGAGGGGACCATGACATTCGAGAGTCTGCTTGTTGAAGAGAATAAACCTGTTGTCGTTGTAACTGAACAGGGAACCGTGGAGTCCATAAATGTGGCGTTCACCGAAGCATATGGCTGGACGACCGAAGATCTCGTGGGGAAATCTTTGACGACCATTATCCCCGAAGACCTTCGAGATGCCCATCAAATGGGGTTTGCCCGGTTTCTTTCCACGAATGAACCCGCAGTCCAAAATACTCGTATTGAATTGAAAGTGCTCTTTGCTGATGGAACGGTTGCCACAGCCTATCATTTTATTACCTCCACACAAGAAAACGGTCGGCGTCGTTTCATCGCCTCCATCGAGAAAAAATAAGCGGAGCGATTATGTCTCAAGATTGTCAGGCTCTTGTCAAAGAACTTCGGGAAGTCATGGGCCATATGGAAATGGCATTAGGTGCCATTGATGAGGCCATTCTCTGGACGGATGGTGCGGGTACTCTTCGGTGGTGCAATCAGACATTCGTGAATTGGTTGGATCGTTCCCGAATCATGCTCTTGGGCAAACCGATCACCGAATTGTTGCCGTTGGCGGTCAGAGGCCAGGATCTCCCCGAGTCGGCACATCCCGTCAGTCAGGCCATTGAAAGTCGGGTTTCACAACAGGGTGATTACTCCAGCAGGGAAAGTGCGCGTCTGTTTCGGATTCATGCTGCATTTATTGAGGGAGCCGATGGCGATGACAGCGTGGTCGTTGTGGCACGGGATATTTCTCGGGAAAAGGAGTTTGAAGAATATCGATTGCAGAGTGCTGCGCTGGCCGCGACAGTCAATGCTATCGCCATTCTTGACGGTGAAGGAAATATTCAGTGGGTCAATCAGGCATTTGTCGATATGACCGGCTACACGTTGCGTGAGGTGCATGGACAATCCTTGCGGGTTTTGCGGTCCGGCAAGCAGCCAGAGGCCTTTTATGAGGATTTGTGGAGCACAATTCTGTCTGGCAAAAATTGGGCTGGTGATCTGATCAACAAGCATAAGAATGGGACGTTATACAACGAACATCAGACGGTAACGCCCATTGTGTACGATGGCGCGGTGACCCATTTTATTGCGGTCAAGCAGGACATTACCCTCCGTAAACAGCAGGAGGAAGAGCTTCGTCAACTGAATGAAGAGCTTGAGAGTCGTATCGAAGAGCGCACGCGCCACCTTGCTCGGGAAGTAGAAGAGCGACGACTGGCCGAATCGGCGGTTCGTGAAGGGGAACGGTTGCTTCAATCCCTTCTGAATGGGCTTGGTGCGGCATTTTTGATCTTTGAGCCGAAAACAATGACGCTTGTTGAAATGAACTCTATAGCCGAAGCCATGTTCGGGTTTGTTCAGGAAGCTGCAATAGGGCGTTTATGTGATGATTTGTTTGCTGCATTTGACGAAAAAACCTTCCAATGCGTCTGTGTGAGTCGAGAACTTTTGGACACCAATGATGAGATTCTTATACAGACTGGGGAAGGTGGATCGATTTTTGTCGAGCGGCATGTGCAGAGTACGCAGATTCAGGGAAAAGATCATTTGGCGGTGGTGTTGTTTGATGTGACGGAAAGAAAGTCGCTGGAACGGCAACTGTCTGTGGCCCAGAAACTCGAATCCATTGGGCATCTTGCTTCTGGTATTGCCCATGAGATCAACACCCCCACCCAGTATGTCGGTGATTCAATTCAATTTACGAGTGAAGCGGTTGAGGATCTGATGGAGATCATTAACGCCTACGCCGGATTGGCCCAGCAGTGTCGCGAACAAAAAATCCTTCCTGAACAGATTGAGATCATTGATGCAGCGTTGGAAGAAGGGGATATGGAGTTTTTGGCCGAAGAGCTGCCGAGCGCATTTGTTCGGGCCGCTGACGGCGTGTCCAGAATCTCGGAAATAGTGAAGGCCATGCGGACGTTTTCTCATCCCGGTTCCGGGGAGTTTCAGCCGGTCAATTTGAATGAGACCATTCGGACGACACTCACCGTCGCTCGCAATGAGTGGAAATATGTCGCGGATGTGGATGAGCAGCTTGATCCGAATCTGCCGTTTATCAAGGGGCTGTCAGGTGAGTTGAATCAGGTCATTCTCAATCTGGTGGTCAATGCGGCACATGCGATCGAGGAAAAGGTCACTGATTCAGGGGTGAAGGGCACGATTACCGTGAAGACTCGTGAAGTGGATGGCAGGGCTGAAATGGTGATCGAAGATACTGGCGTGGGCATCCATCCAGAGAAGATAACGCGTATTTTTGATCCATTTTTCACCACCAAAGAGGTGGGTAAAGGGTCGGGACAAGGGTTGGCGATTGCGCATGATGTCATTGTCGGAAAGCACGGTGGTACGCTGAATGCGGAGTCGACTCCCGGCGAAGGGACAGCCTTTATCGTCACGTTGGATTTTTACGGCGGGGACATGTGATATGAAACCGAGAATCCTGTTTGTTGATGATGAGCAACATATTATTGATGGGTACAAGGCAGCGTTACGAAAAAAACGGAAGCAGTGGGACATGGTGTTTGTGGCGTCCAGCAAAGAGGCCATGGTCATCATGGAAGCAGATCCGGTGCAGGTTTTGGTCAGTGATGTCCGAATGCCCGGGATGGATGGAGAGGCCCTTTTGCAGACCGTGCAACAACGGTGGCCCGGAACCTTGCGCATGGTCCTTTCCGGTTTTTATGACGACGCCACATCGCTTCGACTGGTGAAATCCACCCATCGATTTTTGGCCAAGCCCTGTAAACCGGCGGTTTTGGCAGAATCCATCGAACGGCTTCTCAAACTGAATTCCGTGTTGACCAACGAACGGCTGCGGAAATTGATTGCCAGTCTGGACAAGTTGCCGACGCTTCCGGGGCTGTATGTGCAAGTGCTCAAGGAGTTGGAGTCCGAGGAACCGTCCTTGGATCGGGTGGGAGAAATGATCGAGCAGGACCCGGCGATCAGTGCCATTTTGCTCAAGGTGGTGAATTCTGCCTTTTTCGGATTGTTTCATACAGTGACCAGTCCGTCCCGGGCCATTGCTTTGCTTGGAATGGAAACGCTCAAGGCGCTTGTCTTGAATGTCACTTTGCTGGATCGATATGCGAAAGCGGAGTTCGACGGGTTTTCTCTTGAGAAATTGGGCGAACATTGTTTTCGCGTGGGAAATTTTGCGAAAATTATCGCGTCAACGGAAACAGACGATAAAGATTTTCTTGAAAAGAGTTTTCTTGCCGGATTCATGCACGATCTGGGAAAATTGATGCTCGTTGAAAGTTTTTGGGAAGAATACAAGGAAATCATCACGTCCGTGCGCAAGGACAATCTGCTGCTTTTCGAAGAGGAAAAAAAACGGATGGGTGTCTGCCATGCCGAGCTTGGAGCGTATTTGCTCGGCATCTGGGGGATCGATGACGAGGTCGTGACCGCCGTGCGAGGACACCATGATGTGGACAAGGCTGTGCAGGGCTTCTCTTTGCCGCTGTGTGTGTATGTCGCCAATGTCATGGATCATTCCTTGAACCAATATTCCAAAAAATATCAATATGATGGTTTTGATGAATCCCTGTTGGACGCTGTCGGGCTGCTGGACCGTCTTCCCGTGTGGCGGGCGCATTGTCTGGAGGCGAACACGGAGGATTAATCGGTTGTTTTTGATGTGATGATTACGGGAAATGATTGAAGTTGTGGACAAGGGGCTATTCCCGAGATTCGAACGTTTTGTCGAAAACATGAATGAATCAGGAGGGTGAACAATGAGCAATGCGAGTGAAAAATCTGTCGAACAGCATGAAGCCATACTGCATGAAGCGGAAAAAGTGTTGCAACAGATCATAGATAGTGGCGTTGCCGAAGAAACCATTGTCGAGCAAATGCACCGTTTCAGGGCCGGGTTCCCATATACTCGGTTGCTTCGCCCATGCACCCCCGGTGACGGGATCATGCATGTGTCAGCAGAAGAACGAACTCGATTGATCCATGTGTTCAGGCAGGTGGTCGCTGACGGGCGTGTGACCAAATTCGTTCCGGCCTCAGGGGCTGCGACCCGTATGTTCAAGTCCTTGCTCGCGTTGTTCAATCGAGAAGACCCAACGCTTGATTTGGATAAGGACGATGGTGACAGTGTGTTTGGCCGGGAGTTCTTCGCGTCGCTCGACGCATTTGCTTTCTACGATGAATTGATTCGCGTGATGGCAGCGGATGGTCTCGATTTGAACCAATGCCTTGAAGCCAAGGAATACCGGACTATTCTGGAGTATGTCCTGACTGAAAAAGGGCTGAAGTATGGGCAGCTCCCCAAGGGCTTGATCGCTTTTCATGCCTATCCTGATGCTCCCCGGACGCCTTTTGGCGAACACATTGCCGAAGCGGTCGCCTATGCCACGGACGTTAATGGCGTGGCCCGGGTACATTTTACGGTCAGTCCTGAACATCGGCAGACCATTGAAACGCATGTGGCCGAGGTGATGCAAGGGTATCCCGAAGTCCGGTTTGATGTGACGTATTCCGAACAGCGCAAGCAGACAAATACCATAGCCGTTGATTTGTCCAATGACGGATTTCGGACACAGGAAGGGCGTTTATTGTTCCGTCCAGCCGGACATGGTGCGCTTCTTTTCAACCTGAATGAATTGCAGGGTGATGTCGTTTTTTTGAAGAATATTGATAATGTTGCCCCGGATCGTTTGAAAAAGGAGACGATTGAATACAAACAGGTTCTTGGAGGGTTGTTGGTGGAATTTCAGAGTCTTGTGTTTGATTGTGTCCGCTTGTTGCGGATCACGGTTCCCGATGCCGAGGTGCTAGGGGCGATCACGAAATTTGCCGTGTCCCGGTTGTCCCTGTCGTTGCCGGATGATTTTTCGTCCATGATCGATGCGGACAAGGCGGAATACCTGCTTGCCTTTTTGAATCGGCCGATTCGAGTGTGTGGCATGGTCAAGAATCAGGGTGAGCCAGGAGGCGGGCCATTTTGGGTGCCTGGTCCCAACAATGGGGTGGCAACTCCGCAGATCGTTGAGAAGAGTCAGGTTGACCTCGATGACGAGACCCAGGCCGAATGCCTGGCATCGGCCACGCATTTCAATCCTGTGGATATTGTCTGCGGGGTGCGGGATTGTGACGGGAATCCGTTTGATCTGATGGAATGCATCGATCAGGATACCGGCTTCATTTCGCTCAAATCAAAGGAAGGGCAGGAGCTGAAGGCCATGGAATTGCCCGGATTGTGGAACGGGTCCATGGCAGATTGGATCACCGTGTTTGTCGAGGTCCCGTTGGGCACGTTCTCGCCAGTCAAGACGGTCAATGATCTGCTCAGACCAGAACATCAGTCGTAAACAGCCGTGCCGTGCCGGGAGAGTCGTATGCGTCGAAATCGAAAAGCGCGGAAACAGTATTTTGTGGACAAGCCGTTCCAATTGGGATTTATCAAGAAAATCTCCGTATTGGCGATCGTTTTTGTGGCTGTTTCCCTGATCGTCTTTGCCGTGGTCTATCATCTGTATGGTGGTGTGGCCGTTTCGGGGATTGATCCGTTGTATGACGCGTCAACCAGCACTGTGGAGAAATTGGCTCGACAGGCAACAGTTTTTGACCTGTTGTGGCCGGTCCTGGGCGTGACACTTTGCGTCATTTTGCTGGTGACTTTTCTCTATGGAATGGTTCTTTCGCATCGAATGGCCGGGCCGTTGTACCGAATGCGGCTTGATTTGCAACAGCTTTTGATCGGGACGCCTCGGCCAGACCGTTCGCTTCGTGCGAATGATGAATTCAAGAATTTGTATGAAGAGATGAACAAGGTCAAGGGGCGGCATCGGGCATTGGTGGCGAGTCTGCATCGGGCTGTGAACGCGCTGGATGCAGACAATCCGCAGAAAGCGAGAAAGGAACTTGTTTCGGTGCTTTTTCCCAATGATGACGCGAGTCGTGATGCGTAGACTGTTGGTTGTTCTGCTGCTGTTTTTTTTCGTCAGTGGGATGGGGGAAGGCGTGTCTTTGGTGGCCGCCCAGTCTCGGCCAATTGAACCCAAGGACATGGCCACGGATATGTTGCAGGCCTTGGCGGATAACCGGATGGATGAAGCAGAGTCACTTGCGGTTAAATTGAAATATAAATATCCGCAGTCCAAGGTTGGCAATGAGGCGTTGTATGTGCTTGGCGTGGTCGCGCTCAGGAAACGCCACTTTGCCGAGGCCCAGACGTTGTTGGCCGAATACGTTGGAAAAGGTGGAGTGACGACGTATGGTGTTCGTGCCAATCGGTTGCTGGGTTTGTTGGATAAAGACGATAATGATGGGGTGCCATTGGCCCTGTTTCTCGAAAGTGAACGAAGCCTGACCCGGAGTCAGCCTCTCAAGGCCTTGCGGCTTTTGAAACAGAGTTTGGCGCAGTATCCCGATGCCGCGATCGCAGCAGATACCTTGAACAGTCTTGCCTATGTCTATCTCGTGAGTTTGAAGGATTACGAGGAAGCGGCCAAGGCATATGCCTCTTTAGCACAAAAACATCCGGATGATTCCTATACGGATAACGCCGTGTATGGTCTGGGCCGGTGTATGGAATTGCTGGGCCGGACTCGGGAAGCGCGTGAATATTATCTTCGATTGAAAAAGAGCCACGCGATACTCGGTACAGAGATCAGTGGGTATTCAATCCCGGCACTGAATGAATATGCCCGTGTGTGGCATCGTCGGGCAGTGCTTGGCCTCGAACGGCTTGATCGTGCGACCTCCGAGCCTTCCTCTGGCAGGGAGGCCAATTTCTTCATGACCGGATTCGGGGACAGGCTGGTGGTTGAAAATCCTCCGGGTAGCGATATATACCGTCGATTGTGGCGGGTTCTCGAACGGGATGGAATGCCAGTGCGGTGTATTGAATTTACCGTCAACCGAACCGTGGGCATTACCTGGGAAAATCGACAGGAACTCCTGTCTGCCGCAAGCCTTGGCTATGTTCCGGTGGTCATTTTTCAATATTTCGATGAGGACTTGAGCCCTGATTTCGTGAAGCGAAACACCCAAAACTATTATACTTTTATTAGAGAAAAGCTTGCCCCATTGCTCGAAGGAATTCATGAGCCATACATCCTGCTGGAAGCGGAATTTAACCGGGGTGGCGTTGGAACGTGGGCTGGCTGGAATAGTGTGGCTATTGAAGCCATCAGGATTATTCGGGAAACCCTTCCAACGGCACAGGTCGGATTGACCGTGGGGGACTGGGGTTTCAAGGGGCGGGATGCTCTGCAAAAATCTATGGGAGAGGTCGCCCCTCATTGTGATTTCCTTGGCTATCAATTCATGATTTCTTCTATCGAGGACACATGGGTTCAAGATCCGTCCGGGCAGTTGCTGGACAGGGTGTTGGATTTTGCCGAGTATCTGAGCACCACGTTTCAACGGCCTTTGCTCATCGGGTACATGGGGGTGTCGTCCCTTGATGGCTGGGAATCTGTGCAGGCGGAATGCCTCGCCGCACTTTTCCGGCATCGGCACGACCTCATGCATATGGGCGTATTCGGGATGGTGTACTTTTCCTATATGGACGCCCCGGACAAGGCCGGATGGTTTGGCCCGGCAGAACGGATGTTTGGTCTGGTCGATGCTTCAGGCGACCGGAAACCCGCATGGACCGTGTTTCGAGACGCTGCTCGGGAATTGATGCAGGAAGAGACTCGAGCAGAGGAGGCCGCGTCTTTTGTCTGTCTCGTTTCCTCGCCGGAAATGGTCTCGACAATAGAGGTGGCGTATACTTTTTCTCGTCCACGGTTTTGGCGAGTAGTGTTTCGTGGACAGACTTCCGGTGCCATGAAAACTTTTCAGGGAACGAGCCGTGCAGTTCGGGTGGTCTGGGAGGGGGATGCGGATACGGAAAATTTCTTGGCGGAACGCTGTCATGTCGATCTCTTCGTGCTGTCCGGGGTGGGCGAATCTCCAGAATCGAGACGGATTGCCGGGTGCGAGGTCGAGTCTTCAGGGATAGTTTCGTGGTCTCGAAAGGTCGTGTTTGCTGAAGGTCGATCATCGGAACTTTTACAGGATTCACCGTTCGTGAAGCGTGTTGCGAACAGTTATTCGGGATTACGATCGCTTGTTTTTGAGTGGGAAGCGTCCACCAAAGAATCCACGATTGCCGTGTCTTTGAAAAAAGCGGTGCCCATGCTGGCCGGAGAATCGTTCGTGTTGCATTTCAGGGAAGAGGGTGTCCAGAACGATCTTTGCTGGATAACGCTGGTGACGGATCAGGGGAATATCCCCTTTCCATTGACGTCATATCTTTTTCGGGATGCGGGCAAGGGGTGGAAGACCTTCAGGGTTCATCAGGAAACATTGGCTCGGGGGATCGCCTGGAAATATAAAACGCGTCCTGCCCAAATTCATGTGCAGGGGATCGAGTTTGTCAACATGGCCGAGGGGCGACTGTTGGTTGACTCTCTTGCTTTTGAGACGCGCCGCGCCGTGGAGCAACTCGAGGTCATTCCGTATATTTCGAGTCCGTTTGTGCCATTGGACAATGACGCCGGCGAAACAGTCTCAGAAGATTTCAAACTGTATCGCCGGCGGTGATTATTGCGTGAATGTTATTGCCTGGTACACACCTTCGGCTGGCAGGGTGAAGCTGGCATCATTGCCGATGGTAATGGCTTTGAACGGAGCCGTAGCCGACGGATTGCACGCTGTTGAATATGTTTTCCCATCAATGGTCAGGTTCAGTTTCGATGGCGTCCATGCGAGTTTGATCGAGTGGGTGCTTCCCTGTTGCCATGAGGAGATGTCCTGTCCGATGACAGCGGAAACTGTTTCGTTCTCCCAACGGATTGCTTGAAGGAATCCCTTGGGTGTTTTTTCAAGAAACACTGATCCCTTATTCCAGTTTTGACCGAGCAAGGAGAGCAGAACCCGTTGTTTCTCTTCGTTCCCATCCCAATGGGGAACAAACGTGAATGACGCGGAGCCTCGGAGGAATTTTGAGTCGGGCAGGTCGGGGACTGTTGTCAGAAAAAACGTGTCTGTGCCTGATTCCACGCCCTGATTGCCGCCGGTATTTTTGCTTCGGATTCCGTTGAGGTCCAGATCATACCAGTAGTCAATTGAAGGACGGTCAATGGTTCCGTTATAGAGGTCTTTGGCGGTTTGCGGGTCTATGGGGCCAGAAAAGACAATGAGGTCGTCATAGAGACCCGGGGCCGGGAAGCTGTTTTGGTGGTCGGCTCCCAGATGCAGGGTTTTAAAATCCGATTGGAAAGGCCGGGGAAGTCGTGAAACGGCGTATTTCTGTCCGTCAAGATACAGGGTCAGGTCTTTTCGGTCCCAACTGATGATGAGGTGGCGCCATGTATCCTTTTCCCACGGGAGTGGGCGTCCTTCTGCCATTCCCAGAAAACTGCCCGTGCCAAAGAGGATGGTTCTGACGCCGTTTTTGCGCGTGGTTTCAACGAAAAGCGTGTTCTTGTCCCATTGTGGTCCCTTGGCCATGACAAGCATTTGTTTGTCAGCATCTTTGGGATGTGCCGAGAGCTTGAACCAGAGAGAGAGTGCGCCTTCGCCCACTTTTGTCTGTTCTTCAAGGAGATATTTCAATCGGGTATCCGGGCTGGTCGTGATGGTTGTATGGCTGTCGCTGCGAAAAACGGCCAAACCTGTTTTTTCGGTCAATCCGGCATCGGATAAGCCTGGAATGAGTGAACGTTCTTCGGGGTCGGACAGTCCCATTTGGAGGAACTCGGATGCTTGGCCTGAATTATAGAAAGTGGCCCGGATGGATTGAAAATGGACGAGGACGGGATTGGTTTTGGCTCCTTCCTTAAAATCCTTGTGTTTTTTGATAAGCCGACCATCGGCCAGTTGCATGGGAATCTTTCCTTCTGGATCGGAAAAGAATTCGTGGGCTTGAATCAGCCAGACTCCATCAATATCTTTCACTTCTTCTTTGACGTCAACAAAATCGAATGCCGGGATGATGGGGAGTTCTCCGTCATCGGCAAAATAGTAGGTAAAGGGTTCATAAATCCAGGGCGCGCTTAAAACAACAGCTTGTCCCGGCTTGATATTTTCTTTGACGAATTGTGCGACCTCTCGCCACTGCTCTTTGTCGAGCATGGTGTAATAGTTCCAAAGTCCATACACAGAGCCGAGAATGAACAGTGTTGCAACCGTGTGTTTCAGGACGGCAGGGGACGTCCCGGCGATCATTAGGCCGAGGAAAAGACAGAATCCCGGTAGGAATTGGATGGCGTATCGTTCCACGTAGATTGGTGCCAACAGCAGGGAAATGGTGAACGGGATGATGATGGCGCCGAAAAACCAAAGCCCCAGAAAGATGGGGGCATTCATCGAGGCCTTGTACGGGCAGTATGTTCTGAAAAAAGGAATGAATCTGATCGCCAGATAGATGCCGATGGCGATACAGGCGGCGATCATTGGCAGCAGGCCGCCGGATAGTTGAATGAAGGTGCGATAGGCGACATGAATATCGGGGACAGGAACCCATGATCCCGGACCCTCTCCACCTAATTTGGCAAGAACTTGCTTTAACAGGAAATATATCCATGGACTGAAGAGGATGAGGGCGAGGACGTTGACGCCGATCCATGTGCCAATGTCCTTGAGCACGTGTCCTGAACGCCATTTTAAGGTGACGAGAAAATAGAGCTGGTGGAAAAAAATGATGAATACCGTGAAGGTGTGGATATAGAGCATCAGGGCCACGGATGCGGCATAGTAGAAGATGCGGAGTTTGGTCGGTTTTTTTTCATAGAGTATCAGGGCGTGACAGGCCATGAGGATGGCGGTGAGGAGCAGGGTGTAGCTTCTGGCTTCTTGGGAGAAATTGATGCCCATGTAGGAAAGGGCCATGAACAGGGTGCCCCACAGTGCGCCGGTGCGACCGATAAGACGGTGTCCGAGGAGGTAGGTCAGCCAGACGGACAGAATGCCGAACAGGGCCGAAGGGAAACGCAGGGCCACTTCGGAAATACCGAAGATTTCTGTCCAGGCGTGCAGGATGAACAAATAGAGGGGGGGATGCACGTCCCGAGCGCAGTATTTGACGATTTCTTCAAAGGATTTGACCGCGTAGGCCACGGTTTGTCCTTCATCAATCCATAGGCTTTCGCCGCCGAGATCGTACAGGCGCAGGACGGTTGCCAGCAACAGGATGGACCAGAGCTTCACATCAAAACGTTTCCACTGGAGTTCCATGATGTCTCCCGTATCGTGTTTTTATTGGGCCATTGATTCGAGTATGGTCATTCTTCCCGCGACTTCCGCTGGGGTCATGCCGGTTGTCAGGGCGATCGTGAGCAGCCGGTGGATAGCTTCGGTAGATCGTTGCCAGCCAGCCGGGGATTCATTGAGTTGTTTGATGGGGGGCGCGTCTTCCCCTGCCTTGTACAAGGCCTTGGCCGGAGCCGGGAGCATTCCGGGCAGAGCCGCTCCATAAAAAGCTGCAGAAGTTCGGGCCGGGAGGATGTATCTATCCTGAAGCCGTCTGAATTGGGATTGCGTCGAGGTGAGATAGTCCAACAGGAGTTGCGCTTCTTTTGGGGAGTGAGTCTTGGCATTGATGACGTAGCCCCGTGTCCAGATGGCATTGACCGGGGGAATGTCTGTGTGTGCAACCGGCAACCAACCAACAGTGACGTCTTCCGGGACGACCGGGAAGCCGACTTCCTTGCTTTGGCTCAGAAGATACCAGACATAGTTACCGTTTATGGAGAGTCCTGCCTTGCCCGAGCGGAATTCTCCTTCGGCTATTGCATGACTGTATTTTTCGGGATCAGGTTGATTTTCGCGGATGAGCGTTGAGAAATTGGTGTAGGCGCGGGTATGGGCCAAGACCCGGTCCTTGTCTGGAATATTTGCCAATTCAATCATGAAGAGGGCGTAATAGAACTTGGCGAGCTGCGCCCCTTTGGAGGGGAAAATCACACCCTGTATGCCGTGCTCTTTCTGAATGGATCGCGAGACTTCGATGAGGCCTTTCACGGTGGTGGGTAGCCCTGTTTTCGGGAGCAGGTCCGTGCGTCCATAAAGATATTGAATACCGATCAAGGAAGGAAGTCCGTAGAGTTGGCATTGGTATGAATACGCGGTCAGGAGCTTGGGCATGAAGTCTTTTCTGTCGGCAGCAGGGAGGGTCTCGAACCAGTCGTTGAGCGGGAGGAGTTGCCCTTTGGCAGCGAATTCGGCGACCCAGCTTCCGGGCATTTCGATGATGTCCGGTCCTGTTTCGGTTTCAGACTGAAGGACTTTGGTCGCGTGGTGCAGGATGTTCCATTCATCCGAGGAAGCAATGACATCCACCTGAATGCCCGGATACAGGGCGTGGAATTCATTGATGCTTCCCGGGCCGGTTGCCTGTGGATCAAGCACCCGATTGACATCGCCGAAGACAGTGAGGGTCACGGGACCCTGTGGCGTTGACGTGGTCGCACACCCGATGAGTGCGCAGAGCACTGCGGATACAGCCAGTAATCGAAGACCGATCATGAGGCACCTCCTGATGCTACTTTCCTTTTTTGCCCCCAGTGAGAATGGCTCCACCGAGATGACGATACAATGCGGCTTCGAGAATCAGGGCGTTGGTGTCGAGGGTGACAGCGGTGTTCGTGCCGCCACTGTCGTACTTTCCGGCCTGGAAGCCTTTCCCCTTGATGGCCAGGGGCATGAATATATCAACGAGTTTTCTGGTGTACGCGGTGTTGTACAGGGCGTCCCAGGCAAACGCGATGCCAGTTGAGGCCCAGTACAGGTCGAGCGGTTGATTGGAAAATGGACTGAGGCACTGCCACTCGGCGTTGCCACTGGCGGCAATGATCGCACTGGTCGCAAACCAGGGCGAACGATCAATGCGGCCATCGCCGGAAGCCGTGGCAATTTTTGTCTGCTCAAATCGGCGTGACTGAACTTCATAGATGGCGCGTGCCAGCCGGTCTTCATCCTGATCTGATCGACCAAATTCCATTTGAATGAGTGCAAAGGGTTTCGAGGACAGGGTGGCTCCTGGGCGTGTGTCATAGGGGACAGAAATCCCGAATATGGTTTTTTCTTGGATATGGGGGCGATAGTCCCGACTCGCCCATGCGTTGAGTTCCCAGAGTTGGAGTGCCTGGGCCGCGTAAGGTCCGTAGCCGAAAAAGCCTTCTGTTGTGGCGTTTTCTTTTCCGGCCCAGAGGTTGACGCCTGTGAGCATTCCGTCAAAGACCAGCCGCTCAGTGCGGAACCGTTTGAAAACCGCTTGTGTGGCTGGTTCAAGGGCGGGGTGGAGCTTTTCCGTGATTTTTAGCCAGAGCAGCAACCGGCCCACATCAATGGCGGACCAGCCCAGTCCTTTGGTCGAAGGCATCTGGTCTTCGCCGACCATGCGGGCCGTATCGGTGAAATAGAGCTTGTTGGGTAATTCATTATTATAGAGGTCCATGCTGGCCAGTGTTTGTAGCAGCAGGCGCATCCGGCGATGAAAATCGTTTTTGGTGATGATGGACAGTCCTTCGGCACTGACCAATGCGGCGATGGATGAACCGATTTCCCAGACCGTGGCGACGGGATACAGGTCCAGTCCGTTGAACAGTCCTGTGGACGGCTGATGGTTGCGCTGGAAATACGCCCAAGCAAGATCGGCGGCACCGCGAACATTTCCCGGCATTCGTTGCGAGGCCATCTGGCTCGCCTTGGCCTGAGCCGGAGCGTTCATGGGAACAGCTCTGCCCATGGGGACTGCCGGGGGCTGGCCATATGCATTTTGCCGGGGGGCCGTCGAGGGTGTCGCTCCAACTCCGGCAAGACCGCCTTCCGAGTACGGGATAACCATGGCCTGTTCGTTGTGTTGTTCGACCGAATCCCATATTTGCGCTGTCGAATCATTCACCTTGAGTCCGGCCACGGGGCGCGAATAGTCGGAAAGTTCAAAGAGGTTCCAGGCCGTTTGAATCCGTCCCGCTTCGGGCGGCAGGCTGACACCGGATGAAATTTCACCGATGCCGGCCGCCACGGGAGTGGATGCTCCGAGATTTGCGAGCTGGAGTTTTTGCCCCAGTTCCTTTTTGACGGTTTTCCAAGTAGTTCCTGCTCTGGCAAATTTGGCCGTGGCCATGCCCCAGAATTCGTATGCCCGGGCATTGCGGCCTTGTTCGGCGGCCTTTGAGGCCATGACATAGATGACGCCACGCATAGTCGTGGAAAGACCGCGCATGTTTTCCGCGATATCTTCAAGGATGATGGACGACGGGTTGTAATCCCTGTTCTTGTACAGCGATACCGCTTCTGCAAATCGTTTGTTCGTTGCGAGCGAGACAATGCTTTTGTTTTCGTTCGCGGATGCGGGTGCAGCGCAGATCACGAGAATGACCAGCAAAAGGGGGAGTGCGCGTTTAAACCACATAGGTTAATCCTCCCTCTTTCTTTGGGGTAGACAATGGGGGTAGTCGTGCATTGGAAGCGGTTTATTGACGTAGAAATCGATATAACTCGGTTCTTTGTTGAGACGGATGAGCTGTCCCTTAAGCTTGTGCAGTATCGATTCTAGCACCATGGCGTTTGTTTCAAGCGAAACGACTTTGACGATACGCCAGTTCTTTTCGTAGCGGCCTTCGTACCATCCTCGTCCTTCCTCGAAGAAACAGCAGGAGGCGGCAGCCAGAATGAATCGACTGTACGGAGTGTTCCACAATGACCACATGCCGAAGATGGCGCGAGTGGAGAAGACCGAAAGATCATATCGCATTTCGCCGGTGCGGGAAATAGTCGGCCAGAGACGGCCTTCTGCGGTGATCGCCCCGATAATGGCATAGGGTGGTTTGTCCACCCCATTTTCACTGCGGGCGGTCATGATGCCTTCTCGCCGATACCGTTCTTCCTGCACCATGTAGACGCTTTTGGCGATATCCCGACGATCCAGTGCGTCGTCGCCACGATCATGTCCTTTGGGGAGAGATCCGGTGTTCCAGTCGAATTCCAGTCCTTCCAGCAAAAATGGTGTGCCGGTTAGGTAAATCGGTCCGCCGGTTTCAACCGAGGTGCGCGGATCATACGGAATCTGTTTGTCATAGATGCTGATGTACCGCAGTGGTGCGGCGACCGAGGATTTGACATCGAGTCCCCAGAGTTCATAGCCGCGAGCCGCGTATTCTTCCCAACCGAGCCGCCCTTCGACCCGCAGATCGGTTTTTCCCTCGGCTTTCAGGCCGCTTTGCAACTGGCCGTTCTTGTTGATCGCCATGCAGAAATTCCACCGGAGCACGGCCCGGTCCACGCCTTCGGCAAATAGGGGATATTCTTCTTTGAGTGCCTTGAGCCAGATGAGCAGGCGGCCGATGTCGATACTGGAAAATCCCGCTGAACCCGGCTGCATGTCAAAACCAACCATGCGCCCGGTCGAGGTGTTGTAAATGAGATTGGGTAAGTCGCCAGCATAGAGTTCCATGGCATTGAGCCATTCGATCAGTTTGCCGGTCCGTTGACAGAAATTGCGGTCGTCAATGATTTCCATCTGATGCGCAGCCATCAGGGCGGAAAGGTACGCGGCTATTTCTCCGATCGACGTGTACGGGTAATTTTCAGCGGCGTTTACCAGCCCGGTGTTGGGATGATAATTGTTTTCGAAATAGGTCCAGGCCACTTCGGAAAAAAGTCGTCCCTGTTCGGTGAGGTCGTGGCACGCCACGAGTTGTGGCGCATCGCCGGGTTCATGCTGTTGGTCCCCACAGTCGATTCCACGATACAAGGCCCCGCATCCTGCGGTCGTCAACAGCAGGAAGGCGAGTAATGGAAAGACTGTCGTGTGGGCCAGGCGCGTCATGCAAACTCCATCAGGGATCAAATTTGTGAATGGTTATAAATGGTTGATATTTCCACGGCGGCAAGGCCTTCTTCGGCAGGGAATTGGTCTTGAAGAAGAGATCCCAATAACTTTCCTTGCCGCTATATGTGAGCAATTTCCCGGTGGCCTTGTAGAGTAATATCTCCATGATGACCCCGTTCCCGTTGAGTGTGATGGATTTGTTGAGCATCCCGGTTTCCTCGAATCGGCCAACATAGAATCCTTTGTCCGGTTCGTAGAGTGCCGAGACCGCTTCTGCTAGAAGGTCTGTGTAATCGGATTTGAAAAGAACCCATAAGCCCAGTGCGGCTTTGGTGTTGAGGCAGGCCAGTTCCGGCATGGATTTCCCTTCATGACTGAGGGTCGCCCACGGGGTGCCATAGCCCAGAATGGTACCGTAGACAAAGTAGGGAGGCTTATCCACCGCGTCTTCTGTCCGGGCGGTGAGTATGCCCGTATTCAGGAATCTGGCCTCCTGCGCCTTGTAGATTCGCCAGGCGAATTCCGCCTGAATCGGGTCGCTGTGGAGTGTCACATTTGTGTTGGTGTCACCGGGAACGTCCCAATTATGTTCAATGCCATCAAGGACATAACTTTCCGACACAACAAAGTTCGGGGCGTGGAGGTTTTCCGGTTCCCGTGCATCAAAGGGGATGGGGAATCCATAGACTGTGATGGTTGAATACGGATCCACGGCGGAGGCTGCGTCCGTATTGGCTCCCCAGAGGAGGAAGCCTCTGGCGGCATATTCTTCGTATCCCAATCGTCCTTCCGCATAGTGAATCAGGTTGTTGGGATCGCGTTGGTAGTAACTTGCACCAAACATGGTGCCTTCCCGGTCCATCAGTTTGGTCCAGTTCCAGCGCATGACGCCTTTATCGACCAATTCGCCGTACACCGGGTATTTTTCTTTGAGAATTTTGAGCCATGTCAGGAGTCGTCCCAGATCGAGCGCAGACCATCCCAATTCGCCGGGCTGATTTGCCCAGTCCACCATTTGGCCATTGTCGGCACTGTAGAACTGATTGGGAAGGTCACCTCGGAAAAGGTCCATGTTGGTGAACCATTTCAATATCTTGCGAATTCGTCCGTCAAATTCTTTTTCTTCGATCAGGCCGAGCTGATAGGCACTGATGATGGCGGCAATATGGGCTGATATATCCCACATGGTGAAGGGGGCGTAGTTCGGTTGTGCCCCGGCCAGTCCTGTTTCCTCGTTGACGTTGGCCTGAAAATAACTCCAGGCGATGCGTGCCCATTGCTGTTCTTGTTTGGTCAGTGGCCCTTGTCTTGGGACAGGTTCCCGGGCCGGAGAAATCGGCGCACTCCACGCCGTGGAACAGGCCAGGATCAACACGATAAGCGGGAAGATAAGGAGGAGTCGGCATCTTTGGATCATGGCGTCGGCCTCGCTTTTTCCGTGTTTAACAAGGGCTGGAATGTCCCCTGATAAATGCGCGGAGGCAGTCCTTGCGCTTCGAAAAACGTGTGTTCCAAGGTCTTTTCCCAGAAGCCTATCCGTTCGGTCGGATAGTACAACATGCCGTGGACCTTGAAGGCCAGGGCTTCGAGGATGACGGCGTTGCAATCCAGTGAAATGGCGCGATTGATGGCCCCATCCTTTTCATAGAATCCCGCGAACCAGCCACCGTATTCGTCGAACATGGGGGAAAGTGCTTCGATGAGCGCGTCGGTGTACGGGCTGTCATAGAGTGCCCACATGGCGTAGGCGGCCTTGGTCGAAACAGCAGCGGCATCGTTGACCGGATTGCCATTGCCGTCGAGGGAGACGAATGGAATGCCGTCGGCATACAGGCTGTCGATGAGGTAATAGGGAGGACGGTCCATGACGTGTGGGTCTCTGGCGGTCAGGCGACCTTGTTTCATGAATCGGGCTTCCTGCACCTGATAGATGGCGTCAGCCAGCTCTCGCGCGGAGGAGAGGCGGGCTGGTGCGCCGGTGCGGAAATCCAGAAAGCCTAGTTCCAGTCCGGCCATCATGCCCATGCGGGTGGTGACGGCATTGAGTTGTGCCGGGATACCCCGTGGACGACTGTCGAACGGGAGCCATTCGTCGAGGATGGTGATGGCGGAGACGTTGTCGATATTCATGGCCGCGTCGACGGTGAATCCCCAAACGCCGAATCCTGCGGCGGCGTATTGTTGCAAGCCAAGTCGGCCTTCCCTGTAGAGTTGCATTGAACCGTCTGCCATTGCCATGGCACCGTGCAGGAGGCCGTCACTGTCCAGAATATGTCGGAAATTGAATCGGAGCATCGCCTTGTCCACTGTGGTGGCGTGGGTGATGAACTCATTGCGGATGATACGGAGCCATATGAGCAAACGACCAATGTCCTGAGAGGAAAATCCTGCCTGTCCGGGTTGTCCATTGCGTTGGATCATGGCCCCTGTTCGGGCGTTGTAATAGGTGTTGGGCAGTCCATACTCGTTGAGTTGCATGGTGTTCAACCAGTAGATGACGGCGGTCATCCGGTGGTCAAACGTGACTTCGTCCAGCAAATCGAGTCGCTTGGCACAAACCATGGCGGCCAGATAGCTGCCAATGTCCCACATGGTCACGGTATCGCTGCCCACGGCCCCTTGCGGAAGGCCGGTTTCAGGGAAAACCGTTCTGTCGAAATAGGCCCAGGCCTGACTGGCCGTCTGTTGTTCGGATTCGGTCAGTGGGCCGCTTCGGGAATCAATGGCAATGGTGGTCGGCGCAGGGGTGAATTCAGAAGCGTAATAGTGGAAGCGGCAAGAGGAGAGGACGATGAGCGTGAGGAAGAGGATGATGGCGGATGCTGGTATATAGGTGGTGCGTTTCATACGATTATCCTCCCCAGTCCTTTCGGGTGGGTCCCCAAGGGGCGCGTGTCCTGCTCGGCTTTTTTCTGTGTATCTTGTCTCCTGTGATGAAATTGGTGATGGCCTCCACGTCAAAATTGTAGCCAAAGAAAATACTGCCGTCAGTAAAACTGCCACCCCGGTCCGGGCTCCATGGAAAGGAGTTGGATGCATAACTGCTGTATGCCAGGATGAACCCGCCGGGTGACCAGTCGTAGTAGCCGAATCCGTAAATGAAATCGGGATCGCCAAGGGCGTGTTTTGAGGAATCGGGGTAGATGTTCGCTTGGGTCCAGAAACTGAATTTGCCCCAGATGGGGATGGATAGTCCCAGTCCAAACCACTGCTTCCACCATTTGCCGGGTTCGTATTCGGGTGTCAGATTGTGCGAGGCCCATCCCAGAATACTGGCGTTTTCGGCAGGATGGAAAAATTCGACAATGGGTTTGGGAATTTCGAACCGGTAAGTCGTGGTGAAGGTTCCGGAATTGAAGTTCGTGAAATCCTCGCCTGATTTTGGATTGAGTCGGTTGCCGCCGTAGTTGGCGTATTCCAGACTCAGGGTATCCGGCGAGTAATTGGCGACACCGAAACTGTAACTGAAATCCGGTTCATATCCTTGTTGAAAGGACGGCTCCAGATATTGATAGAATGTGAGTCGGGCGTAATAGGGAGAGAGACCGTTGAAGGAAATGGTCTGGTTGAAGGCCTGCTTGTATATGTTTTTTGTCCCGGACCCACTTTCATGTGTCTGAGTCGATGGCGTGACTGCCGTGGTATAGCCAGCGTTGACGGAAATCTCTCTGGCAAGGGCTTCACCGAGGGTGGCGGCTGGTTCTGCATAGCGGCTCTTGTCAATACGAAATGAGCGGGAAAGCATCTCAAAGAGATTCCATCCGGGGTCGGTTTCCACTTCTGTGGCCAGTCCCGGACTGGGAATATCCTTCATGTAGGGCACGTCTTTGGCCGCAAAACACGATGACCACCAGAACGTGCTCACAATCAGGATTCCTATGACGCTTCGTTGTCTCATTTGTTCCGCTCTTATTGGCGTCCCTGAATCTTCAGATAGGGACCAAACACCTTGAAATGGAAGATTTCAAGAATGACGCCATTGGTATTGCAGGTCAGTGCCGTGTTGGTTCGATTTTCCTGTTCATAGATGCCCGCATAAAATCCGTCTGTTTCATTTTGCATGGAGCGGACTTTTTCAAGCAGGGGCGCACTGTAGTCGGTATCATAAAGAATCGCCCAACCGAGTGCCGCCTTGGTACTCAGTGTCCTCCACGACTCTGAGGTCAGGCCGTCACTCGTTAGGCTTGCCCATGGGATGCCATCGCCAAAGACTGTATTGTAGACAAAATACGGGTCGTCATCGAGCGCGGTTTCCGTGACCGCAGTGACGATACCCGTGTTTTCATACCGATTTTTTTGGGCCAGGTATACCCTGTAGGAAAATTCTCTGGAATAATAGTCCCAGCCAAATTCCACACCGTCGAGAATGTACGGTTCACTCAAGGTATAGGTGTGCGCACCAAATTGACTCGGCAGTCGGAGATCGACCGGAACCTCGACATCTTCGACATCGACAAATCCGGTGAAGTCCCGGTAGTTGTACGCCTCACTGATATCGAATCCGAGCAAGGCAAAGGACTTGGACACATATTCCTCATATCCGAGTCGTCCTTCCTGGTTGACCTGTTCGACATCATTCGTGCGACTGGTTCCGTACATGATGCCGTTTCGGAACATGCGGTCAAATGTCCAGCGGGAGACCACGGCGCGGACTTGCGGCGTGAATTCCGGGTATTCATAGAGCAGGACATTGAGCGGCACACAGAGTCTGCCAATGTCGATGGCACTCCATCCAATTCCTTCTTCGGTTGGCCGATTCTGATAATCTGTCATGGACAGTGTTTTGGTGTCGTAGGATTTGTTGGGTAATTCGTCGTTGTACAGCGGCATTTGAATGAGCGCGTTCAGGGCGTTGTCCATTCGATTCGAGAATTCTTCTTCGGCAATGATATCGAGTCGGTACGCCGCGATGGTTGCCAGCATGTAGCTCGCCGTATCCCATAAAGTGGTAAAGTTGAATCCCTTGACCGAATCGACCAAGCCGGTTTCGGCATTGAGATTGTTTTCGAAATATTGCCATGCCTTCAGGGCGAGTTGCCGTTCTTCCTCGGTGAGTGGTCCCAGTATCGGCTGGGGAATGTCCGATGTGATCTCCCGATGACGCTGTTGGTTTCGACTTCGAGTGTTCGCACGCCGAGATAGCTGAGGTCTGTCAGCAGGAAGATGATGACCCCCGTTGACAGCAGACCGAGGATGATCGCTATTTGGCTGCGGGCCTGAAGAATGGCTTCTTTGAACTGCATAGGTGTTTACTCCGCTTCCTCGTTGTTTGACCACAATGCCGCTCGGACAATAACCATCAGTGAATTCGTATTGAGGAGCGACCAGAAGGCCGCGACGATGAAGCCCATGAGGTCATAATCGTAGCCCAAGGTTATTTTTCCTATATACCATGCGATTCCGAGAAAATTGATTCCAATCATGATCATCTGGGGAATGACCAGATTGAGATAGGTGCGCTGTTCACTGGTTTTCGGTGTCACTTTGAATTTGACTTCATCGCCTTTGAGAATGGTCCAGATGGCTTTGAGATTGAGTGGGAAGAACGCCACGTAATACTGGATATCCCGAAGCGTGTTGACGCCTCAGGTTCCGATCATGAATGTGACCTGACTGATGAGCTGGAACGAGAGAATATGGATGAAGAAATCGAGATCAAAGCCCTTGACCGGAATGATGTCCGTGAAAAAGAAGATGGGTGGAGTGATAAGGAATATGACCATCCAGAAGGCCGCGAAATAGGAGAATATCGACGAGAAATACATGGTTTTCTGCCCCGGTGATAATCCGGGCTTTTTGAGCGGATTATCTCTGCGCAGAAGATCAAGTGTGCCTCCGGCATATTTGAAACTCTGGGTGAGATAGGCCAACGCATCCTGTGGAGACAGCATCTTCGACACGACTTCCGGATGATAGACGGATTTCCATTGATGGGTCTGGTCCGCATGGAGCAACAGGGAGGTGTAGATATCCTCTGATACGTGATATTTGTATGGCGTGACTTCGGTATCGACCATGAATGCTCGCCTGGCTCCGAAGCCGAGTGCTTCTTGAAGCTCTGGCGAATCCATGTCTGGTGTGACGTCCTTGATGTGTTTTTCCATCTCTTCGCCATACCGGATCAACGCGGCACGTTGGACAGCTTCTCGCCGGTGTAGTGAACCGGCTCCGCAGCAGAATGCGGCGTTGTAATTCATTCGACGTCTGAGAATGCAGTCATAGAACATTCTGGGATCGCTGCCGAAAAGGTCCTGATTGATGTGGATCGGGCCGATAACTTTTTCAACCAGTCCTCCGAGCCATCCAATGGGCCGCCCGAATCGACGACCACACCAGTCCTTGAGGCGGGTGCCCTCAATCGTGTCGTAAAACCATTGAGGGGTCTGCACCCAGGCTATGTCCGGGTCACGAAAGTAGCCAAGGGTGTTTTCAAGGAATTTTGGGAAAGGTCGCGTGTCGGCGTCAAGAATGACGAGAATGTCTCCCGAGGTCAGCTCCATGGCGTTGCGGAGGTTGCCTGCCTTGAACCTCCGATTGTCGGTGCGAGTGATGTAGTTGACCCCTTCATCATCGGCCACGACTTCCATTTCAGGCCGCTTCCCATCATCCAACACGAAGATCGAGACTTCCACCGGCGATGGGCGGCGCATGTTCTTGGCGTCGCGGATACTGTATCGCACGAGTTCCGGATCTTCGGTGTATGTCGGGAGAAAGACATCGATCCGCAAGGGCCGGTCTTCGGGAAGTTTGTCGGTCTCCGCCAGGATGTCATTGGCATACAGGGCTGGTGGTTTTTGTGGATAATCCCGTGTCTTCCAGAGGTTGACGGCAAAGAGAGTCGAGCTGCCAAAGGCCAGTGTCTCCGCAAGGGCCAACGGGATGGCAAACCAGAGAGCCTCTGTATTCAGAGAATAGAACCACCGCCAGTGGAAATACCACAGCCCTATGCCAATGTTGATCGTGACAAGGTACTGGTACAGGAATTCCCGCCACGGCGAAGAGGGAACCGCTGTGTACGGTTGTCGGTTTTCATATTTCGAGAAGTAGAACTGTTCCATGGTGCCTCGAGTGGTTCCTAGAAACTGGCAATGCCTTCCTCTTCCGAATCAAATACTTCAAGCACGGTGTCGAGTCGGGTCAAACGGAGCATTTCCATGACCTGTTCCACGACACAGCACAATTTGACATCGCCTTTGACCCCGACGCGGCGCAGGGCGGAGATGATCGCTCCAAGCCCTGAACTGTCGATGAAGGTGACGTCGGAAAGATTCAGGAGAAATCGAATCGATCCGTTGTCGATCTGTTGGAGCAGTTCGTCCTTGAATTGAACTGCCTGACTGGCGTCGAGTCGGGTGACTTCTGGCCTGAAGCTGATGACATCACCGTATTCCTGCATGACCATTTTCATAGGTGCCTCCTTTTATTGTTTTTGCTGTGTCAAACCACGATGAACGAGCCGAATGCGCATGACATCGGCAAACATTTTGATGGCATCTCGTATCGGACTGACCGTGGACCCTTCCATATGGTGCCATTTGACCGGGATTTCCTTGATGCTGTATCCCAGTTTCCTGGCAAGATAGAGTTGCTCCACGTCGAAACTGAAACCGAAGAGTTTCTGATGGTGCGCAATATCCTGTCCGGCCTCGCGTCTGAAGGCCTTGAATCCACATTGGGTATCTCGAATACCGGAAATGGCGAACAGGCTGACAACCGCGTTGAAGGTTGAACTCATGAGGTCTCGGTAGAACGGTTTTTTTTCGATTTCGGATTCCTTGAGCCGTCGCGAGCCGATAACCACGTCAACACCGTTTTCAAGTTCAGGGAGGAATTTTTCGAGTTCACTGATGGGTGTGGAGAGGTCCGCATCCGAGAACAGAACGTATTTGCCCTGCGCCTTGATGATGCCTCTGGCCACGGAAAACCCCTTGCCCACATTCTTGACGTTTTCCATGATCGTACTGACGTTCTGGTCTTTCATTTCCTTGCCGTAGAGATCGATGGTCTTGACGATTTCCGTGGTCCAATCTCGGCTTCCATCGTCAACCACAATGATTTCGCTTTTGTATGGCTGCGCAGAAAGATAGTCCTTCACCGTGTACAGGGTGTCCGCTATCCGTTCCTGTTCATTGTAGGCCGGAATAACCACCGAGAGATACATGTCTGTTTGATCTGTCATCGGTTACCTCACTTTTTGACCGCCAGCCCGACGCCGAGGGATATGATGAGAATGCCGCCCCAGCGCACGAGCGAAATGGTTTCGCCGAACATCCACCATGATCCCAGTGCCACCAGAACGTATCCCGAACTCAGAAGGGGATAGGCGTAGCTGAGGTCCATGTTGGTGAGAACGGCAACCCAGACGAGCATGGCGATTCCGTAGGAAACCAGTCCTGCGAAAACCCATGGCTGAAAAACGATGTGAAAGACCGTCATGATACCGGAAGGGCCGAGGTCCCCCAGTTGTATCATCCCCATTTTCATGAAGAGCTGTCCGAGTACCCCGAGGACGATGGATATGACGACCAGTATGTATGATTTCATGGACGCTCCTAGCTCCTGGATATGAGCATGATTCCAAATAAAATAGTGGCGATTCCAGCCCATCGATGGGGCGGGACAGTTTCCTTGAACAAGTATTTTGAAAAGAGCGTGACCAAAACGTATCCGAGACTCATGAGCGGGTAGGCAAGGCTGAGTTCCAGCCGAGACAGCACCAGAAGCCAGGTGAATGCCCCCAGTCCCAGTGTCAGTATCCCCAAAAAGAAATGGGGTGTGATGACTGCCAGATAGAGGGGCTTGCCCGCTGCCATGCGTGTTTTGATTCTGGTGGCTGCCAGTTTTTGAAATATTTGCCCCAGCGTGGTGAACGTCACGGAAATGACCACAAGGAGATATGCCATAACTCAAGACTCCAATTGTTTTTTCATGGTCAATGTATTGATGCCATTTGTGCGATCGTAGACCACGGAATCCATGACTTCATTCATGAGGAAAAGTCCGTACCCATGGGGTCTATGGTTTTCGAAGTCGGGCAAGGGAACTTCTTCGGGGATGAAACCGATGCCGTTGTCGTCAATAATGACCGTGAGAAAATTTCCGTTAACCTGGAGCGTCAACCCAATGGATTCATCGCCATGGGCCTGGGAGTGCTTGATGGCATTGGCCAGTCCTTCGCCCACGGCCAGTTCGATTTGATCACCGATTTTCTGTTCCACAGTGGCCTTTTCGCGAAATTCGGCAATAAGGTCCGCCCCGAGAGCGAGGTTCTCAAGGTCCGGGCCGAACCGGATCGAAAATGTCATTTGGCGGTGTGCCATGATCGTTACTCCTCGAAGCTGGTCACTGCGGACGCCACATCGGGATAGACGTTGAAAACCTTGTCGAGCCGGATCAGTGAAAATACCTGCTGGATTTTGTCTGTCATGTTTGCAAGGCGTAAATCCCCGTCACTGTTGGTCACATGGCGAAGGGCGGCGACCAAGGCCCCAAGCCCTGAACTGTCGATGAACGAGACTTTGCCGAGGTCTACAACAAAGTATCGACTTTCTTCGTCCATCAGCGATCTGATCCTGTTTTTGACAGGCAGTGCCGCTGTCGCATCAAAGCGGCCCTGAAGGATCAGGACAACGACGTCACCGAGCGTCTGTTCTTCGAAATGCAGTGCTTCAGCCATATCGTTTCTCCATGTTCATTCGTCTATCTATTAACAATATATCAATGATTACCACAATAATGAATTATATACAGCCCTCAATGAACAAATCATGCGTTCCGAAGTGTGTGAATCGTTATTTCCGGTGGACAATTGAGCCTGGCTTGTACCCCTGAACATCCGGTTCCCCGGGCAGTGTATCCCTGCATTTCCCGATAGGACCAGGGGCCGCGACACATGGAGCGCGGACAGGCCCCATGGGTGATGATCGGCGTGCCTCCAGGCAAACATATCTGTCCTCCGTGAGTGTGACCACAGAGGTAGAAGTCCACCGCATGTCCAGATGCTTCTTTATATATTTCAGGGCTATGAGCGAGAAGGATAATGCAGGATTCGCGAGGGACGTTTGTCAGCGCCTGCTTGATGTCGTCCAATCCGTAGAAGTGGGGATCATCCACTCCGGCCAGGTAAAGAGCGTGTTTCCCCCTCGAAAAATGAACGGATTCGTTGAGGAGTACCGGCACACCGGCCGCTTCGAAGTAGGGGATTTCTTCGATAAAATCATGGTTGCCCAAAATTGCGTATGTGCCCATTTCGCAGTGGATTTTTTTGAGCAGAGCCGTCATTTTTTCACCACATTTTTCATATGGCCCGTAGGTCAGGAACCGATAATCGCCGGTCAGAACGCAGAGGTCGAATTCCAGATGCCGGAGACTCTCTTGCAATTTCGTGCCTCCATCCACAAAACCGTCGATGTGGATGTCCGACAACTGGAGGATTCGCAGTCCATCAAATTCGACTGGCAGGGTGGGGAGGGTAGTCTCAATGCGTTCGATCTGAAAATTCAAGCTTTCACGTTCACATCGTTTGGTCAGTCCCGTCAGAGCGAGCCCGATCCGGCACGCGGTGGTAAGTTTTCCGAGATTCTCGAAGTGGAGCTTGCCTCGGCCTTTCCCGGACATCGTCGCTGCGTAGTCCACCTGAAGCCGAAGTCGTTCTGCAAGAACGTCGTCCCCGAATCTGTCAGCCAGTTCCTTGAATATCCCTTGGTGTCCTGTCATACATCAGTTACCTGCACCTTATGTCTCAGCACTGCATGCGGCCCCTTCCTGCATCTCGGAATCACCGCCGTATTGCATGCAGAGCACGGTCACATCGTCTTGGGGAGGACGATTTTGACCGAATTCCAACATTGAATCGTAAATACATCCCACCATGACGTCGGGCGATTTCTCTCTGTTTTCAAGTGTTGATGTAAGGAAGCGATCGTGACCGAAATCTTCGCCATCGGATGATTCGTATTCGATGATGCCGTCCGTGAAAGCGATGAGCCGGTCATTGATTTCCAATTGAAAGGTTCCTTCTTCAAAGGGGACTATGCCTCCCAGACCGATGAGTGTGCCGCCTTTGTCCAAGGGGATCGGGTCGGTGCCTTGGCGCAGGATGAAGGGCGGGAGATGCCCTGCGTTGCTGTAGTGAACCAGTCCGGTGTGTATGTTGATGACGGCGTAAAACATGGTGAAGTGTTTTTCGAATCGCTCAATGGGAAAGTCGGTGTCCAAAAATTCGAGAACTTTTTGGGGAGGAACCGGCAATCCTGTTTCGTTTTCGAGAAGGTACCCTGATTGTGGTTGCAGATGTTGCGCCACGGAAATCGCAGCCAGGGCGGAAGCCACGCCATGTCCACTGATATCGAGAATGTAGAGCGCAACATATTCATCGCTAAGATGGAAGACATTGAACATGTCGCCGCCGACGTATTCACTTGGTTGAAATTTCCAGTTGATATGCAGTTTTTCGATATTTGGTTGGCAACTGGGGAGAAAGCTCTTTTGAATGAATGCGGCCGCCTTGAGATCTTCTTTGATGATTTTGTTTTTTTCCCTGAGTTCGGTGATGAGTCGGTATTGCCGAAGTCCGGCTTCAAGGGTGGCGATCAGGGTTTTCTTGTTGGTGGGTTTTTCCAGAAAACGGAAAATACGGCCTTCGTTGACCGCTGACAGTGCGGCGTCAACGTCCGCAAATCCCGTGAGCATGATGCGAATGGTCTCCGGAGACTGGTTTCGAACCTGGACGAGGAATTGGATGCCGTCCATTTCCGGCATTCGCAAGTCAGAGACAACAATCGCGAATTCTTCGGAATTCTTGATATGCTCAAGGGCTTCGGATGGACTGCTCATGGTCTCGATACGATATTTTTTGCGTAATAACAGCTTGAACGATCGCAGGACTTCCGGTTCATCATCAACAAACAGTATTTTTTCCGGCACGACTCTCTCCTGTTTTCACGGGCTGAACCACGGTGTTCTTCGGATAAATTGAACATAAACATACCCTATTTGATAAAATAATGTAAAAATATTTTTTAGGAGGTATACGATGGTGCATATGGAAACAGCACAAGCCCGAATCGCCCATAATATTTTCGAAAGCCTGCCGCTGGGGTTGATGGTCATCTCGCCCCACGGTGATATTGTCATGTCCAACGATGCGTTGAGTGCTATTCTGGATATTCCTCCGGAACGGCTGAAAGCGGCAAGTTGGGCTGAACTTTTCATTGAAGACATTGATAAGAATACGGATTTTAATCAGGTTATTCTCGATATCATTGAGAAGAAAATCGTTGGAATGCGGCATATCGTTTCATATGAAAATTCTCATGGCGGGCTTCGGCGACTGTGCATCACATCATCTTTTTTACAGGAAAGTGAAGCCCTTATCGGGATCGTGCTGCTGATCGAAGATGTCACTGACAAATATGAAATGCTTGAAAAGGAAAACGGCTATTTGCGGGAGATCCAGGGGTTGCAGTCCGAGCGGGTGGAAGGCTTGAACAAGCTGGCCATGGCCATGGCACACCAGATACGGAATCCGCTCATGAGTATCGGCGGGAGTAGCAACCTGTTGTTGCGGAGCCTGACCCTTGAGGAGCGGGAGCGGGAACTGTTTGATTCAATTTTATACGGGGCACAACGGTTGGAATCCCTTGTCCAGGCGGCACGATCTTTTGCATCGATACTGGAACCGGAACAACAGGATACCCCGCTGGCCGATATCTTGACGGCAAGTTGTGACAAAGCCAATGCCTTTGCCGTGAATCGGGGACGCAATGTCGTTTGGAATCTGCCGAAAACCGATGTTCTGGTCCAGGTCGATGCCGATCTTTTCGAGCGGGCTGTTTCGGCCCTGCTGTTCAATGCCATTGATTTCAGCAAAGGGAACGAAGCGGTGATTTCCATCGGTGTCAGTGTCACGGAGGGAGATGTGATGCTGACGGTCATGGATCAGGGGTTCGGTGTCTCGCCCGAAGAGATTCCGTATGTCTTCGATCCTTTCTATTCGAGTAAACCGGACGGCGTGGGCATGGGACTGACCGTCGCCAGACGGATCATCATGGAGCATCGGGGACAATTGACATTGGCCAGTGTCCTTGATGGTGGCACCACCGCGACGATCGTACTGCCATGTGCTGATTCCACGGTGAATTTATGTAGTTTTTCCTGATGAAGTGTCACTCAACAGCCGAGGCTGTGAGGATGGGTTGAAAATGAACGGAGGCAGGGTGCCCGAAACCCTGCCTCCGTTTTTTCTCAGTGGGTGTGGTTGGAATGATCGTGCCCGACAGGGAGACCGTTTCCGCAAAAGACCATATGGGCAAATTCGGCCATGGCGGTCATGGCCCGTGCATCCGGGAGCGTGACGCTGGTCGTTTCATCGCCTTTTTTGTACGTGAATGTGCCATTCATCATGGTCATGAGAACATCGATTTCCGCGATCTTGATCGGTTCGACCTCAAAAGGATTTCCGTCCAGCACGACCAGGTCCGCGTATTTCCCGACTTCGAGACTGCCGATCATGTCTTCCATGCGGAGTTGCCATGCCGCATCGATGGTGATCGCCCGGATGGCCTGTTCCACAGTCATGGGCGTGCGGTTGGGCGGGAAGGGGGTGGACTTGGGGTCCGAGATATCGAGCAGCGTGGTCGCACCCGTGACCACGTACAACGGCGCTTGCATACTCGGCGGTGTACTTGGAACATCGGCGGAGATGCTGACTTTGACGCCGTGACGGGCGAAGTGCGGGTACCTGCCAAGCGAGCTGTTCACGCGCTCTTCACCGATCAGTTGCATATTCGCTGTTGCACCGCCGCCAAAGGTGTTCGTGAAGTTCGGCGTAGAATTGACCGGAATCTTGTTGTCGATGATACGTTTCTGGTCATCAGGGTGAACCCAGATGGCGTGATGCAATGCGCTTCGATTGTCCGAATTGATCTTTCGTGCCGCGAGGATGGCGTCCACGGCGGCACGGGAAGATCGATCCCCGTCAGTATGGATGAAGACGTCCAGATCGACTTTGGCGGCCTTGGTCACGATTGCTTTGGTCACCTCTGGTTCCACGTTGAAGGAACCGCGATTTTCACTGTCCTTGTACGGTTCGATGAACGGTGCGGTCCCGGCAATGGTGTTTCCCTCGGGGTGAATCTTGAGACTGGAGACCTTGACCATGTCGGAATTGTAGCGTTTTTGCATTTTGATGCCAAAATCGACAAAGCGTTGCGGGTCACCTGTTGTGGATTTGAACATGGGTTGGGCCAATGTCCGCATTTTGAGTTTTCCCGTGTCCGCCCAGTCCTGCATCATGTCCATGGCGACGACAAAGTCCGTTTCCATCCCGCCGTGCACGTCCTTGATGTTTGGAGTGACGATGCCGGGAGCAAGGAAGGTCGTGGTGCCGTTGCTCGCGGCAATGGCCTGGAGCATTTGGGCACTTTCAGCGATCATGGTTTCAGGGTCCCATGCACCCATGTCAATATATGCTTGGAACCATTGGATTTCGATTGCCACGCCTGTCGGGTTGCCCGCGTCGTCACGAACCCAATAGGTGACGCCGGGGACAGTGTCCTTGGAGTCTTTGCTGATGTTGGCGGCCTTCAGGGCGGCGGTGTTCAGCCAGGCGTCATGGATCGTATTGTCGAGGATGATGGCTGGTCGGTTCGGGACCACGGCATCAAGGTCTCTGGCTGTGGGTAATCCTCCCAACATGCTTTGATCCCACCCGATTCCCTGTATGACTTTTTTGTCCGGGTTGGCATCGGCATAGCTTTTGATCTTCGCCAAGGCATCGGCCCTGTCTTTTGCATCGTATATCTGGACGCCGAGCGTGGTCCATCCCGACGCGATGAGGTGGTCGTGCGTGCTGACAAAACCGGGGAAGATAGTCTTGCCGGATACGTCGATAACCGTTGTGTCCTCGTTGATATACTGCTTGGCGTCGTGTGCCGAACCGACAAAGGCAATTTTGTTGTCGGTCACGACAACGGCTTCAGCCCACGGTTGTTTCTGATCGACGGTGTAGACTGTCCCTCCTGTGAAAACGGTTGTCTGGGAAGCCTGGGCACCTGTGGCGCAGACAAGGGCCAGCAACAGAAAGAGTATGCCCCATATTTTTTTCATGGTTCCTCCGATTTTTTGACCTGAGAGCCGTTTTTATGGATCGCATTCAAGGGGTCATTGCCTGAAAAACTGGCAAAAAGACGTCCTTGGTGAGAGAATTGGTTTGAGTATACCCAATAAAGGGATGATGTCAGTTATAGAATGGCTGGCAATGGCCAAACTCCGGAGCGGGTGTTTCGCCGAGTGTGGTCGTTTCATTGAGGAAATACCTTCTTGATCGCCTGTTTGTATCCTCTGTCGTGGTGTTGACGTGAAAACGAATTTGGTCCTGTATTTGATATATGTGTGGGAAAAATGGCATGCTCATCGCAAATAAGGAGAACCTATGCATTGGTGGTATCTCGTTTTGGCAGGAATTTTCGAATGGGGATGGCCAGTTGGCCTCAAGTTGGGCTGGACTGAAAATGGAGTACATGGTGGATGGCTGTTTTTTGCCGCGATATGCATGGCGGTCAGCGGTGTGCTTTTGCTCACGGCGCAGAAAGTCATTCCAATGGGAACAGCCTATGCGGTTTGGACCGGCATCGGTGCTGTGGGGACATTTGTCCTTGGGATGGCTTTTTTCGGGGAACCCGCGACATTCGCCCGCTTTTTCTTTGTCGGGCTTATTGTCGTCGGCATTGTCGGCTTGAAGTTGGCTTCAGCGCACTAGGAGTGACGTCCAACACACACGAACAAGGGCTGCGACGTGTGTCACAGCCCTTGTTTTTTATTGAGGGCGAAGAGCGTGTTTTGATGCTCTCATTATGAAAATGAATTGGTCTCCCTGTCGGCCCATTTCCTCTATGTATTCGGCATTGATGGCAGCATCCATCTTAGGGGCTGATTCGATACTTTCTGATGCCATTTTTCGATGTTCAACCCTTGGTTTAGAAACGTTCAAATCCCTCTTCAGAGCTTTCATTCATGTCCATATCGATTCCGGTAAATGTGTTTTTGGGAGATTTTCCAGTAGAAGTCCTTGGCAACTGTTTTGGCTGAGTTGAATTGTGTTTCATGTGGGTTGAACTGCGGTAGCTATTTGCGTTGTCATCGGTTTTGAAGAAGGCAACAGTAGCGTTGAGTTGTTCTGCTTGACTGGAGAGTTCTTCCGAAGTGGATGCCATTTCTTCAGCTCCAGATGCATTTTGTTGGACAACTTTGTCGAGGGTTGCAAGTGCATCGTTGATTTGTTTTATCCCTTCGTTTTGTTCTGTCGTTGCCATCGATATTTTTTGAATCAGATCAGCGGTACTTTTAATGTCAGGCACAATCTGGCCGAGCATTTCTCCTGCTTTTTCAGCAACTTCAACACTTTCAAAAGAGAGATTACTGATTTCGGTGGCAGCGGTTCCACTCCGTTCCGCTAGCTTGCGAACTTCTGCGGCGACGACAGCAAAGCCTTTACCATGTTCACCTGCACGAGCTGCTTCAATTGCAGCATTGAGGGCGAGTAGGTTGGTCTGGCGTGCGATTTCTTCGATAATGGAGATTTTTTCAGCAATATCCTTCATGGCTGTAACGGTTTGAGCAACAGCCTCTCCACCGGATTCGGCATCCTTTGCCGCTTTGGATGCAATGTTTTCCGTTCTCTTTGCATTTTCAGTATTGAGTTGGATGCTTGCTGCCATTTGTTCAACAGATGAGGAGACTTCTTCCACTGATGCGGCTTGTTCATTGGCACCATCTGACAAACTTTGGGACGAGGCTGAGAGCTCCTGGCTCCCAAATGCGACATTCTCGGCTGCACCTTTTACGTTGCCAACAACTGAAGTCAATTGACTGACCATTTCATCCAATGCGTTGACGATGCCTTGCTTTTTCTTGATGTCACCAAATGAGACGACAAGGTCTCCATCAGCTATTTGTCGGGATATTTTAGCGATTAACGCAGGTTCTCCGCCAACTTGAGCCTGTACGTCACGAATGATCCAAATTCCAAGCGCGCCACCGATGGCAAGGGCAATGGCCAAACATGCTATGATGAGTACGTTCGTGGCGTTTACCGTCGCTTTGTTTGCCTCTTGGCGAATTGTCATGAGACCGTTTTCTTCGGCACTGAAGTCAGCCATCAGTTTTCTGAATTGATCAAAATAGACCTTTCCATGAGCTTCGCCTACCAACGTAGCCATGTCGTCCATATTCTTTGCGTCGCCAATGTTTCGGCGAAGCTGGATGGCGGGGGTTATGACGTTCTTGCGCCATTCGGAAAGCGTGGTCAGCATGTGTTCTAAACGTGCAACTTGGTCAGAATTATCGCTGACGTATTTTTTTAATTCTGCAATTTTAGCGTCAAATTCTTTAGAACCAGCAGTGTACGGATCAAGAAATTTCTCCTGACCTGCAAGCAAATACCCTCGCATCCCTGTTTCCATATTGATGGCACTCGCGAGAATATCCATGGTTTTGATGATTGTTTTATAGGAGTGAGCAATCTTTTTGCTGTCAGCACCTTGGGCAGTTCGTTTATCAAGCAGCGTCTGTTCGATTTCAATGAATTCTGCAATTTGGGCTCTGAAAGAATCGAAATAGTGTTTCCCACGCGCTTCTGCAACGAGGTCTGCGATGTCATTCATGGTTTTCGCATTACCAATTGTACGGCGCAGTTGAATGGCAGGTTCAGTCACTTTTTTTTGCCACGTTTTGAGGAGTGTTTCGACCTCGCCGAGACGAGCAACTTGTTTTGGGTTGTCCGAGACGGTTTGTTTCAGTTTGGTGAGTTTTTCATGCGTTGCTTTTTCTCCTCCCTTGTATGGATCAAGAAAGGCCTCTTTTCCTGCGAGCAGGTAGCCTCGCATTCCGGTTTCCATGTCTACCGCTGCCCCGATTATTCCCTGGGCTTCGCCGACTGTTACATATGTATGTTCAACCATGTTGTTGGTGGTTACAATTTTGTTGATATTCAAGAGTGCGACAGCACCAATAATGAGCAATAGTGCTAATGGTGCACAAATTCCTAGAATGATTTTTGTTCTGAGTTTTAAAGTCATTTTTTTATCCTGTCCTTAAGGGCGTTGTTGTATTTGTATTTAATACTTTAACAGTATGAATGTGTATAATCCATTATAAATATTGTACTAATTGGCAGTAATAACTAGTGGCAATCATAAAAGAAGGAAAGGTGAGTGGGGTTTCACATATTTATGGGATTGGGTCTTATTGTCCACAGAGTTCCTGCCCATTTTTCCTCGTAGAATATTCTGAGAATGCCGGTCAGATTTTTCAGCGTGAGATGCTGTCTTTGATTTTTACACGTGAATATTTGGCGGAGAGGTGGGCAGTCGTGTTGTGCCGAAGATTTCTGAAAACCGTGGGTGGGCCGTTGACCGTGTAGGACGGTAGGCCACAAAGAAGAAAATCAAAGACGGTGCCTAGCACACACGAAAAAGGGCTGCGACGTGTGTCACAGCCCTTGTTCTTTACTGGTGCCGAAGAGAAGATTCGAACTTCCACGGAGAAACCCCCACATGGTCCTGAACCATGCGTGTCTACCAATTCCACCACTTCGGCACGTTCAGGAAGCGTTTGTCTATTAAAGAACCGAGAGATTGGCAAGCCTTTTCTTTGTTTTTTTTCAGTTTATTCTCTGATGCCCTGCGATGATGGTGCCAATGGTGTGCCGGCGGGGATCAGTGCTCCGAGTGACAGAGCGAGAGAAAGGCCGACTCCGGCGAAACTGTAGGCTTTCAGCCCGGTTGCCGCTGCCAGTATGCCCAACAGGCCGCCAAGCAGGATGGCGCAGAGCATGACGCGTGGATTGACGGGCCGTTTGTCGCTGGCAAGGATGGCCACGAACATGGGAGCGACCACGCCGCAAACATAGATGTCGTTGGCCGCTAGGAGCAGCGACAGGATGCTGCCTCCGGATGCCGCGATGCCGAGTGCGCCGATGCCTATTGCTGTCATAATGAGTCGGCACCGTGTGGTATTGCTTCCGCCGATGACATCGTGTTCAAGAATGGTCGCGGCCGTGATGAGACAGGAATCCGCCGATGAAATAATGGCCGAAAGCATGGCGAAAAGCAGCAGTGTTCCCGCCCATGTTGGCATGACCGAAGGGACCACATGGGTCAGAATGGAGTCCGCATCCGTTCCGGCCGGGACCAGCCCCCGGGCGTAGAGACCGATACAGACGATGACTCCGGCAGAAATGGCGATGCCCGCTGTGGCGAGCAGGGTGCCGTGTGTGGCCTGTTTTTCTCCTCGTGCGGAGAACAGTCGTCCGAACAGCATGGGGCAGACAACATAGCTGCCTCCCACGATAATCATGAAATAGGTCCATTTGGACAAAGGGAATGCGTCGTTGACGAATTGGACCGGGATGTCATTCAGGGAAATCGGTGACGCCGAGGCTGTGAAGTACAGGGCCAATGTGAGTCCGATTGCGACAAAGCCATATTGCACGGCATCGCTTTTCAGGATGGAGTTTTGTCCTCCGAGCATGGTGTAGGCCGTGATGACCAGGGCGCAGCCGACCAGTGCTGTGGAATGGTCCATGCCGGACAGGGCGGTGCAGGCTTTGGCTGCGGCCAAATATTGGGCGGCGAGAATCGAGGTCCAGGCCGGAATGATGATGAGGGCCGTGAGTCGTCGAGCCGAGGGGGAAATGAATTTTTCCGCCATGTCCGGCAGGGTGAATACTCCGCTTCGTCTGGTCTTTGCGGCGAGCAAGGTACTGAGTATCAGGAGTCCGGCTGCTCCGGAACCGAGCCACCAGAAAGCGGGTGTGCCCACGTTGAATGCCAATCCGGTCATGCCGATGGTCGCTGATGCGCCGACACAGGATGCCGTGATGGATATTCCCACGACTGAAGCACTGCTCCGACGGCCAGCAACGGCGAATTCCGTGAAGTCCTTTCGTTTGAAATATTCATGGAGTCCCATGCCAATGAAAAGAGCGAAGTACAGTACCAGTAGATTCATAGAGTTCCTTTATTCGTGAATATGGTGGGCGATGGCGTCGAAAACCGCCGAGCCGAGCCGAGAGACTTCATCCTGAGTGATGATATACGGCGGCATCACATAGATGAGTTTGCCAAAAGGACGCAGCCAGACACCGTGTTCAATGAAAGCGGCTTGAAGTCGTTGGACGTTGACCGGTGTGTCCATTTCAACCACGCCGATGGAGCCGAGGACTCGGACGTCCTTGACGCCGGGAAGATCCCGACATGGACCAAATGCTGTTTCAAGCCTCTGTTCGATGGCATGGACCTGAGTTTTCCAGTGGCCCTGTTGCAAAATTTCAAGGCTGGCCGTGGCAACGGCACAGGCCAGCGGGTTGCCCATGAAGGTCGGGCCATGCATGAAGACGCCGCCATCTTTGGAGATGGTTTGTGCCACGTTGGATGTGGCCACGGTTGCGGCCAATGTCATGGTGCCGCCGGATAATGCCTTGCCCACGCACATGATATCCGGGATCACATCGGCCCATTCGCAGGCAAAGAGTTTACCGGTTCGGCCAAAGCCCGTGGCAATTTCATCCAGAATGAGCAGCACGCCGTGAGCGTCCGCCAGCTCTCGCAGTCCACGCAGGTAGTCTGGGTGATAGAAATACATGCCCCCGGCTCCCTGAACGATCGGTTCCACGATGATGGCCGCGATGCGGTGGCTGTTCTCTTCGAAAAGACGGGTGGTCTCAGCCAGACTGGCGGGATCGTATGGTTCTCCGAAGCGGCACGTGGGACGCGGTGCGAATATTTGATGTGGCAACAGCCCGGAAAAGAGGTGATGCATTCCGTTGTTTGGATCACAGACCGACATGGCCCCGCAGGTGTCTCCGTGGTAACCGCCGCGTATGGTGAAAATTTTGGTCCGTTGTGTCTGGCCATCTGCCTGCATGTATTGCAAGGCCATCTTGATGGCGGCTTCCACGCTGACTGATCCCGAATCCGCAAGAAAAACGTGTTCGAGTCCGTTTGGTGTCATGTCGCACAGGCTTCGGCAGAGTTCGATGGCCGGATCATGGGTGAGTCCGCCAAACATGACATGTGGCAGGCGTCCCAGTTGCGTTCTGGCAGCGTCAAGGAGAGCCGGGTGGGCATAGCCATGAATGGCGCACCACCATGATGCCATGCCGTCGATGAGTTCGGTCCCGTCTTCCAGTGTGATGCGAGAACCGTGGGCCGTGCGAACCTTGACCGAGGGGAGCGGGTTCACGGCAGAGGTGTACGGATGCCAAATGTGGTCTCGATCAAAGGTCAGGTCGTCCGAGTCGTCCGCCGGGGACGGTGTAAGATGCCGTATGGCCGGTGCCATGTGACGGATATATTCGGCGTCGAAATCGATTTGTTCGATAAATGGAATTTCGGCGAGGATAGGGATATTGCCGTAGTGCGCGATGGTTTCGGTATTGTTACGGCGCATGAGAATGCCCTGTGTGTCGGGCCGCGTGGTGTTGGTCATGACCACACCAGCGATGTCGAGACCACTGTCTCGAAGCATTCGAATGGTCATGAGTGCGTGATTGATGACGCCCAGTTTGTTATCGGCGACGAGGATCACTGGCAGGTCGAGACGCTGCATCAGATCCTGCATGGTCTGTTTGTTGCCGAGCGGGACCGCTGCACCACCGGCTCCTTCCACAAGGACGAGATCGTGTCCTGTGGCGAGTTCGGTGACAGCGTGAGCCAATTCGTTCACGTTGAGTGATGTGCCTGCGAGTTCTGCCGCCAGATGCGGAGAGCAGGCCGGGGCGAATCGGTGACAACAGGCCTCGGGATAGCCGTTTGGAAAATATGGAGTGGAAAATCTGGCATATATTTCGACATCGTCTGCCACCAGACCGTCCGGCGTCTCTCGACAGCCACTTTGGATAGGTTTAAGGGCGAGGGCATGGTGTCCGGCATCCAGAAGGTTCCGAAGGAGAGCGGCTGTGACACAGGTTTTTCCGACATCGGTATCTGTGCCGGTAATGAAATATCCGTTCATGAAAATTGGGTGTTGAAGGGGTGAATGGCATGGGCCATGAAGGAAGCGACCTTACCCCGGCAATGGTGAATGAGCAAGTCCTGGGTGGTCGGGGAAATGTAAACACGTGTTTATATTGATAAGTGTTCAAATGAAACTGATATTTTTTTGTCAAGAGCGGTGGAACGTGCCGGAGTCGTGGGAAAAAGTAAGGGCGGGAAGAATTCCCGCCCTTGTTCTTATTCGTGGTGTTTTGGTGGATTAGAATTTTTCGAATCCGTCGTCGGACATACCCGGGATTTCCATGCCGCTGTTTTTCGTTGTTCTGGACGACGTCTTGCCTTGACCAGCCGTTGGGAGGGCATGAGCCGATCTGTTGACGTTGACCATGGAACGGGTTCCCGGCATATCGTCAAGTTGGAAGAAGGCAATGGCTGATTGGAGGTGGACCGACTGTCTGGCGAGTTCTTCGGAAGTGGCCGAGACTTCTTCGGCGGCCGAAGCGAGCTGTTGCGTCATTTCGTCCAGCCTCATGAGAGCCTCATTGACCTTGACCGCGCCTGAACTTTGTTTGCCGGTTGCGGCGGCAATGCCTTGAATCAGTTCGGCTGTGTGTTGAATATCAGGGACCATTTCATTCAGCATTCCGCCTGCGGATTCCGCAACAGCGACACTGGAGGCGGACAAATCGCTGATTTCGGCTGCTGCCTGTCCACTGCGTTCGGCGAGTTTGCGAACTTCGGCCGCGACAACCGCAAATCCCTTGCCATGTTCTCCGGCCCGGGCTGCTTCAATGGCTGCGTTAAGGGCAAGCAGGTTTGTCTGTCGGGCAATCTCTTCAATGATGGTGATCTTGTCGGCGATTTCCCGCATCGCATGGACCGTCTCGGTCACTGCTTTTCCGCCTTTTTCCGCGTCCTGAGCCGAGCGGAGCGCAAGTGTTTCCGTTTCTTTTGAATTGGTGGCAATGTGACCTATATTGGAAGCCATTCCCTCCATGGTGGACGAGACCGTTTCGACGTTGGCAGCCTGTTCATTGGCGCCTCCTGACAATGTCTGGGCCGTGGCGGACAGCTCTTCACTGCCACTTGCCACCTGCTCGACGGATTGTTGGACATTGGAGACCACGGAGCGGAGTTGGTCACCCATGGCGTTCAGATCGGCAGCGAGTTCGCCGATTTCATCCTTTTGATCGATATGGAGTGCGGTATTCAAGTTCCCGGAGGCTATTTCCTTGGTGAATGTGACGCCCTTTTTGAGCGGTGTCACGATGGATTTTGCCAGAAAATAGACGATGACAAGCAATACCAGGATGGAGACGACACTGAGGCCGCTTGAAAGCAGGGTGGCTGTGTTTGCGGTCTCCATGATTTTGTCTTTTGGAATCGCAACGCCAAGTGCCCATTTTTTGCCGGTTTCGCCAATGGAAAAAGGTGTGATGATGAGTTGGTACGCCGTTTTATTCCTTGTGAAGGCTGTGTGGGCTGCCGTGTCGGATTTCAAACACGTATTGATAAGGTGGCTCATTTTCGAACCAAAGATTTTGTTGACTGCTTTACCAACATTATCGGGATTCGGATCAGCTACAATCATGCCTGAATGGCTGACGAGGAAGCCGTATCCAGTTCCAAAAGGCTGAATTCCTGCAACGATTTTCGTCATGTGTTGCATGTTCAGATCGACACCGGCAACACCGATGGTGCGTGTGCCTTTTTTGATGGGGACGGATGTGGAAACAAGGATCACTTTTTTCCCGGCGAAATTGTATTCAGTTGGCTCCAGAACTTCCTGTTTCCCGGATCGAAGTGACGTTTGATACCATGCCCCATTGAGGTTTGTGGCGGCAGACATGACAGAACCTGTTTGGTACCATGGTGCGTAGCGGCCAACTTCGTTGGACCCCTCCGAGCCAATAGCGGCGGAATCATTGCCGTCAAATTCGTCTGGTTCAAATGCGACCCATGCCGACGAGATATCTTTGTGGGATTCGGTAATCTCCATAATAAAGGCATTTGTTTCATCACGGCTTGGCGTTGCCTGCGTTTTTTGGGCAGCTTTAAGCGATTGAGCCAATGTCCAACTGATGGTCATGGCCTTGTCGAGTTCGGCTTTGACTTCCTGCCCAAAACGGTTTGCCATTTCCGTCCCGAGCATGGACGCATCATTTTCAGAGACCGTTCGAAATTTCCCGATGAGTATGGATAAGGTCAGTCCCATGATAAGAATGACGAGAAAGCCGACCGGAAGCAGAATTTTGTTTCGGAGGCTGAGGTTCTGGTAGAGTCGCATTATTTCCCTCCCGTAGGAATTCAACAGATCACTTTTTGAAATGTAGTTTTGTGAAGAAATTATTCCATAGGAGTAAACAAGAGACTCTGCAACCCTTTGATATTATTTCTTCATAAAATATAAAAGGGTTGCCATGGTCGTTTCCCCTTAAAAGGGGAGCTGGTGGGGATTGGTTTTTGGATTGTGGAAATGGAAATAAAACAAGGCGTCATTCCTGAATTGGTGGACTGAGTTTTTTGGAGGGCTTGCAGGTTCAATTTGTTTTTGTGGAGAATCGGGAAGAGAACTGGAACATCATGGCAAAAGTGTACAAAAAAAAATGGGTATGGTATCGATAAACAGTCTGTTCTCAAGAGCATTGAGGTGTGTGCTTTGCGGAGCGGGGTTGCTTTGTGGATGCAGGGCGTTTCGCAAGTGGTTTCATCGAGAGACATTTCCTTGTACTTTGTCGTGGGAGAATCCGTATGGGAAAAGATATTTCTTCACTTTTCAGACCCTTGGCAGATGGCAAAACCATCCTTTTGGACGTTTCATGCAGGATTCATCTGGTGACGGGGACGGTTTTTCTCGTTGCTTCGGATGGAACCATGCAGCCGGTCCAGCTTGGACAGGAACTTCCTTCAGGAGCGCATATTTTTATCGAATCCGGGGCCATTTCCTTGGGATATGCGGATCACTCTGTTGTCTCTCTAGTCAGTACGGACCGTGTGTCCGCAGCGTTTCATGAAACAAAGGCCGAAATGGCAAGCGATGAATCGGATGAAGGGGGCCGAAAAGATGCCGCTCAGGAAGGGGAGGATTTTTCAGCTCATGGGCAGTTGGGGCAGCTGACGCAGGTCAGTCCGCAGATTCTCGCCTTGCAACATTCGGAAGAAAGCATTTTGGCCTCACACCGGGAAGAGCCGATTTTCATGCACGAAATGTTTGAAGTGCCGCCATTGAGTGTCGGTGTCATCGCGCTTTCAGCCAATGAAGTGCTGCATGATTTTCATGATGTCGCTTCCATTTCATTGACGATGTCCGGTTTGCAGGTCATTCCGCCGCAGTCCGCGACCATTTCGGGGCAGGATACCGGGCTTGTCATAGAGGACCAGAAGCTTTCGACACAGGGACAGTTGTCGGTGGTTGATCCCAACCTTGGCCAGGATCATTTTGTTCAATCCACTCTTGTCGGTCCATTGGGGACGTTCTCGATTGGCAGAAACGGACAATGGAATTTTGTCGTCGATTCGACAAGTCGTACCGTGCAGGCCCTTGGTGTGGGCAAATCTCTGACCAGTGCCTTCATGGTCCAGAGTGCCGATGGGACAAGACATCAGGTTCTGGTCGAAATCGATGGCACGGATGACGCTCCGGTGCTTCAGGCGCAGAGCCAGTCCGTAACCGAGGACGGAGCCGTGCTTTTCGGCCATATGAGTGCCACTGATATCGATGTCGGCGATACGCTGACCTATGGAACCACTGCTGTTGTTGCGGGATTCTCCCTGCATCCTGACGGGAGTTATCAGTTTGATTCGTCCAATCCCAGTTATCAACATCTGGCCGTCGGTGGGGCGCAAACCCTGTCGATTCCGGTGACGGTAACGGACAGCCAGGGAGCGACCTCGTCCCAAAATCTTGTCATTACCGTGCATGGAACCAATGATGCCCCGGTGCTTCAGGCACAGAGTCAATCCGTGACCGAAGACGGAGCAGTGCTTTCCGGTCAATTGAGTGCAACGGATATTGATACTGGCGATACGCTGACGTATGGGACCAATGCTGTTGTTGCGGGGTTCACCCTGCATCCTGACGGGAGTTATCAGTTTGACCCCACCGATTCTAGTTACCAACACTTGGCGGTCGGTCAGACCGAAAAAGTGAGTATTCCGGTTGTGGTGACCGATTCCCAGGGGGGGACGGATACGCGCACGATGGAAATCGTGGTAACCGGGACGAATGATGCGCCAGTTGTTAGTGGGACCACTGTCTTGCCGTCCGGCACCGAAGACCAACCCGTGACCCTGCTCGCGAGTGATCTCTTGAGCCATGCCACGGATGTTGATGCCACTGACAGCCTCAGTGTCTCGAACCTGAGGGTGGACCATGGAACGATCCTCGACAACAAGGATGGCACGTTCACGTTGTCGCCGGAAAAGGATTACAATGGTCAGGTCCATCTGATCTATGACGTGGTCGATGGACATGGGGGAACGACCCCGGCACAGGCATCCATGAGTGTGGCAGCGGTCGGCGATGCGGCAACCATTACCGGTGTGGATACTGGGGATGTCACGGAAGATGTAAATACGTATCCAACGGTCTCCTTTTTGGCACATCAAATCCATACTTCTGGCCAATTGACCATCACCGACCCGGATTCCGGGGAAGATCATTTCGATTTCAAGTCCTTTATTTCTTGGAGTGCTCGACCTGATTTGCGACCATATTCCAGTGCCCATGGAGGGCGGCTCTCAATAGATCAAGATGGAACGTGGGAGTATATTATTGACACGAGAAAGCCGGAGATTCAGCGGCTCGGCGTTGGAGACACGCTCAAGGATACAGTCAAGATTCAGTCCGCGGATGGAACGGAACATACGATCGAAATAACGATTCACGGTACCAATGATGCGCCCACGGTGAGCGGTGCGACACTCCTTGCCCCGGGCACCGAAGACCAACCCGTGACCCTGCTCGCGAGTGATCTCTTGAGCCATGCCACGGATGTTGATGCCACTGACAGCCTCAGTGTCTCGAACCTGAGGGCAGACCATGGAACGATCATCGACAACAAGGACGGCACGTACACGCTGTCGCCGGAAAAGGATTACAATGGTCAGGTCCATCTGACCTATGACGTGGTCGACACCCATGGGGGATCGACTCCGGCACAGGCGTCCATGAGTGTGGCAGCGGTCGGCGATGCGGCAACCATCTCCGGCGTGGATACCGGGGATGTCACGGAAGATTTCGATCCGTATTCACCGAATTCGTTTATGGCACATCATATCAATACGTCAGGTCAACTGACCATCACCGATCCGGATTCCGGGGAAGATCGTTTTGATTTCAAGGCTTTTATTTCCGTTCCCGGTCACGCTGAGTACAGGCCATATACAACTGCGCTTGGCGGGCTGCTTGCAATAGAGCCTGATGGGGCGTGGACCTATGCTGTGGATACGAGAAAGCCGGAGATTCAACGGCTCGGCGTTGGAGACACGCTCAAGGATACAGTCAAGATTCAGTCCGCGGATGGAACGGAACATACGATCGAAATAACGATTCATGGGGCCAATGATGCGCCCACGGTGAGCGGTGTCACGCTTCTTGCCCCGGGCACCGAAGATCAACCCGTGACCCTGCTCGCGAGTGATCTCTTGAGTCACTCCACGGATGTTGATGCCGGAGACAGCCTCAGTGTCTCGAACCTGAGGGCTGACCATGGAACGATTATCGACAACAAGGACGGCACGTTCACGTTGTCACTGAAGAAAGATTACAATGGTCAGGTCCATCTGACCTATGACGTGGTCGATGGACATGGGGGAACGACCCCGGCTCAGGCGTCCATGAGTGTGGCAGCCACTGGCGATGCGGCAACCATTGCCGATGTGCAGACTCATGCGAGCAAAATTTCCGTGACTGAAGACCAAGGGTATATCAATACGCATCATGAACTTGAATATCACGGGAAACTTATCATCCATGATCCTGATGCGGGCGAAGACCATTTTGATGTCAACAGGGGACCACAGACATATACAGGCATAGGATATGATACCCAACTCGGCGGGCATGTCGTTTTGGCTGCCGATGGGACCTACAGCTATTCCATTGATAATAGAAAGGATGTGATACAGCGTCTTGGAGATGGGGATTCGATAACCGACCATGTCACCATCCGGTCGGCGGATGGGACCACGCACGACATCGCCGTGGTCATCAACGGAACCAACGACGCGCCAGTGGTTTCCTCAGCCCCAGATCTCGGCAGCACGTCGGAGGAGACCCCGGTTCACATCACTGCCGCACAACTTCTGGCGGGAGTCAGTGATATCGACAGCAGTTCGGTCAGTGTCGTTGACGGTTCGTTGTCGTCTCCGCATGGAATTTTCACCGGAACAGCAGCGACCGGATATACGTTCACCCCGGCAAAGGATTTTCATGGAACCGATCTTGATATCAGCTACAAGGTCACTGATGGAAGTCTTCAGACTCCAGCCCATGCCACGATTGATGTGACGCCGGTGACTGATCCCGCGTCGGTGGGTGTCACCATGTCTGCCGAGCAGGAGGTCATTTCCACCGGAACCGTGGATGGCCGTATCATGGTCGGGGATATTGCCGCTGGGCAACCTTTGCGTGAATTGACGCTTGAATTCACGGTGATTGGTCATGCCACGGGAACCTCCGGTGGGTCTCAGGGACCCGTCATATTCAATTTTGGTGATGCAACGCACAACAACATGCTGTCGTTGTGGAATCCGGCCAACATGAAAGTTGGTGGCGCTGGAGACCATGCCACAGGAGTAAATCTCGAAGACGGCAATTCTCACAGGATAACCCTCACTTGGGAATCCTCCAGCGGGGATTTGAAAGTCTTTGATAATGGGAATCTGGTCTCGACCATCCCCAATTATCACAAGGGCGGCACCTTGCCTGAGGACGCGTATATGGTGTTGGGACAAAAATTGAATCACCCAGAAAACCCGGCTGCTCCCGGATGGAACAGTGCGGAACACTATCAGGGTGAAGTCTTCAACGCGGCTCTTGCCCATCACGCACTCTCTGACAGTGAGGTTGCCAAGGCTCCGCTTGCTTCCCAGTTGGATCACGCTTCGGGGTTGCTGCTCGATGTGCGCAGTGTCGGGGGGCATCTGGTGGACACGACCGGGACCCATTCCTTGACCGATGAAGGGGACCTTGGTCACGTTTCAAGTCAGGTGGATACCTCTTTGACGCCACCACCTCCCGGGTCGTTGCTGCATCTGGACGTGGATGTCACGGCCCCGGCTGATTCCCAGGATCAGGTGACAGGGACGACGATTGACGGCTTCCCTGTCGGGACGCTTTTGTCGGACGGTCATCATTCCGTGACGGTTGGAACAAATCCGGTGGATGTCGATGGGTGGGATCTTGACCATCTGACCGCTCAACTGCATGGGGCTGCCAGCAACTTCCTCATTGCCGTAACCGCTGAAACCACGGGACCGGATGGACAGACCGCTTCACATACTTCTGAAATTCCCGTCAATATGGATTTGAATCAGCCCTTGGCCGTACCGACGGCTCACGATGAACCGCTTTCCGATGACGAACAGGATGCCATTGACGCCGCCTTTTTGGCCCAGACCGATGGTCATGACAGTGGTCATGATTCGCATGAAAGTCCCATTGATCTCAGGGGGCTTGGAGGGACTTCCGACGAAGATCATGACACGGATCACGATCGGACGGCAGACCATGACGGGCATGAATCCGGTTCGGATGCGGCCCAAGAGGCAGCACCTTTTGAGGTGACTGTTTCCCTTGATGATCTGCTTCAGCCTCCGGATGGCATGGATTCCCTGTTGGCTGGACAGCCGGAAAAGGCACCTGTTGCAGCCCCGCCTGCCGAGGCCGGGGAAAGTGGTCATGAAGGGGCTTCTCCGGCCGGAGGAGACGATTTGGATGGAGGAACACCGGATGCATCGGTCTTGGATGCGAATCTGGTGGACTCCTCGGATGACGAACATCTGTAGTTTCAATGTTTCCTGTTGTCGATATCGTCAACAGGATTGATATGGTCTCAGCAAAAGGAACCGATCATGAATGATGCACCTCATGGCGATCAGCAAAAAAAGCGTGGCAACACGATGAATTCCGAATGGGAGTATCCAGACAATGCAGATACGTTTCTTGATCCATTGCTGACTTCATTGAGTATCATGGCCAAATTACATGGCCGTCCGATGACTCCAGAATCTTTGACTGTCGGATTGCCTTTGGAAGAAAATGCGTTGACAGTATCCTTATACTTCCGAGCTGCGGAAAGAGTGGGCTTTTCAAGCCGCATTGCCAAACGATCTTTGAGTGAGCTGAACAATGTCGTGTGCCCGTGCATTCTGCTGTTGGAAAATCGCCGATGCTGTGTGTTGACCGCGATCGACCATGAAAAAAAGCGTGCTGAAATAATTGTTCCCGAGGCGAGCGAGGGCAGAGGATTGGACGATGGTGGACAAACCGTTGGAAGTGAAATCGTTTCTTTGGAAAAATTGAACACGGTTTTTGAGGGACATGTGTTGTTCTCGAAACCTGAATTTCAATTTGAAAAAAGGACCGAAGCGGGGCTGTTTCTTGAAGGAGAGCATTGGTTTTGGGGAACAATTTTGCTGTCCTGGCGAATTTATCGGGATGTGTTCCTTGCGACCATTCTGATCAACCTTTTTGTGCTGGTCAGTCCGTTTTTTGTCCGAAATGTCTATAATCGGGTGGTCCCGAATAACGCCATCGAGACTATGTGGTGGCTCGCTTTCGGGGCCTGTCTCGCCTTTTCTTTCGATATTGTGCTGCGAATCGTGCGGACCTATTTCCTCGATCTTGCGGGAAAAAAGTCTGATCTGATTCTTTCGGCCCGGCTTTTTGGTCAGGCTCTCGGGATGCGTTTTGAAGGGAGACCGCAGTCGGTTGGGACGTTCGCAAAAAATATTCAGGAATTTGAAGTTGTCAGGGATTTCGTGACCTCCGCGAGTTTGGGGGCGGTTGTTGATCTGCCGTTTGCTCTGCTTTTCCTTGCGGTGATCGGGATAATGTCCGGGCCGCTTGTGTGGGTGCCTGTCGGAGCCATTGTCGTGATTCTTGTTTCCGGATTGTTTTTTCATCCGGTAATGAAGTCAGCTGTGGTGAAATCTTCTCGGGCCAGTTCCCAGAAAAACGGTCTGCTTGTCGAAAGTCTGCACGGTCTGGAATCCGTCAAGGCCACTGGTGCCGAGGGCCAATTGCAACGGAAATGGGAAGAAGCGGTCAGCTTCATCGCCCAATGCAACATGAAGAGTCGTCTTATTTCGTCAACGGCTGGGTCCGTGGGGACGTATGCCAACCAACTTTCGACGATCATTCTTCTTATCTATGGAGTGTATCTCATCAAGGATGGGGAGTTGAACATGGGGTCATTGATTGCCGCCATGATGCTCAATTCCAGAGCCATCGTTCCTTTTGTCCGTCTGGCGAATATTGCTACCCGATACACCTCTGCCCGGGCTGCCTACGCGTCTTTGAAAACCGTCATGGAATTGGAACAGGAGCGGCCTTCCGACAAGAAATTCATCTATCACCCATCGTTTGAAGGGCGTGTGGTCTTTGACCAGGTCGATTTCAACTATCCGGGATCGGAACACCTTGCCCTGGCCGGTGTCAGTTTTTCGTTCAACTCACGAAATCATGTCGGGATTATCGGGAAAATCGGTTCGGGAAAATCCACCATAGCCCGGTTGCTCATCGGGCTGTATCGGCCAATAAAAGGCGTTATTGAAATTGACGGGATCAATCTCAACCAACTGGACCCGGCTGCATTGCGGCGGCATGTCGGATTGGTGACGCAGGACCAGGTGCTGTTTTATGGCACGATTCGGGAAAATATTGTCATGGGGGTGCCTCATGTGGATGATCATGTCCTGAACAGGGCCGCAACCCTGGCAGGGGTGATGGATTTTGCTGTGCATCAGCCGGATGGACTTGATATGAATGTCGGAGAGCAAGGAAGGGCACTGTCCGGCGGGCAACGGCAATGCGTCTTGCTTGCTCGTGCCCTTTTGCTCGATCCCCCCATTCTTTTGCTGGATGAACCGACCAGCTCCATGGATAACAGTTCCGAGCAGGCTTTTATCAAGCGACTGAAGACCATTGTTGGAAAGAAAACCTTGATTCTCGTGACGCACAAGGCCTCGTTGTTGACGCTTGTTGATCAGTTGATTGTTATGGATCACGGGCAAATTGTTGTTCAGGGTCCAAAGGACACGGTCATTCGACAGTTGCAGGAAGAGAACGTTTCAGAGGGACAGAAATCTCATGCATGATACCGATACACAATCAGATGCAGGACGCCCGACGCCATCGATGGACCGGGATACCACGTACTCGACAGACGCGCAGGCCGCAGTTCTTTTGCAAAGTCCACGCGGGGGCCGTCTCTTGTTGTATATTATCGTCCTTTTTGTTGCTGCTGCGTTTGTTTGGGCATGGCTGGCGCAAATAGATGACGTCATCAAAGGACAGGGCAAGGTAATTCCCTTGTCGAAAAATCAACTTATCCAAAATCTTGAGGGAGGCATTCTCAAAGAGGTGCTTGTCAGGGAAGGGCAGGTTGTCGAAAAAGGGACCCCGCTTTTGTTGCTTAAGGATTTGCAGTTTTCGGCAGATTTTCAAAAAAATAGATTTGAGGCGATCAGTTTACAGGCTGCCATCGAACGGTTGGAGGCCGAGGCCCGAGGAAATGAACTTGTTTTTTCGGAAAAGCTTGAATCGCAATATCCTGAGGTGGTTGCGGAACAGCGGGATCTCGCACAAAGCCGTCGCGAAAACCTTCAGAATCAGATTGACGTTCTGGAGTTGTCCAAGAAGGAAAAGCAGGCGACAGTCGCACAACTCAAACAGAAAATGCGTAATGCCCAAGTGAAATACAATCTGGCAGTCACGGAATTACGAAAGTATGAGCCGTTGCAAAAAAGTGGTGTTGTTTCGGAACTGGACGTTTTGCGGGAAAGAGAAAAGGTCATCGAAGCAAAGACAATCATGGATGACGCCCGACTTGCTATACCGGAAGTTGAAGCAATGGTTTTGGAAATTCAGGAGCGAATTGATCGTGCTGTGACTGATTTCAAGGAACAGGCGCGTCAAGAAAAGAGTGATTTGACTCGGAAATCGCAGGGATTAATTGCTTTTCAAGCGTCGCTCAAGGACAAGGTGGACAGGACAGTTATCAAGTCGCCGGTTCGAGGGACGGTCAAGAAGACGTATGTGGATACGATTGGTGGGACCGTGCGGCCCGGAATGACGGTGATGGAAATTGTCCCCATCGACGACACGCTTTTGATCGAAACGAAAATAGCCCCCAAGGATATCGGTTTCATCAGGCTTGGACAAAAGGCGAAGATCAAATTGAGTGCCTACGATTTTGCGGTGTATGGAGGGCTTGTCGGCGAAGTACAGCAGGTTTCGGCGGACTCCATGACCGATGAACAAGGTCGGACGTATTTTATCATCAAGGTGAGTACGCCGCAGCATTATATTGGGAATCAGGATGACAATCTGTTAATCATTCCCGGAATGCAGGCAGAGGTCGATATCGTCGTGACCCGGCGGAACATTCTTGATTATGTCTTGCGTCCCCTGTTGAAGTCGAAGTTCAATTGATTCGGTTTTTGATTGGCCTGAACACATGGAACAAAATGGATGAAGCAGGCCGTGCATTCGTGGTTGTCCATGAATGCACGGCCTGTCCGTGTGCGAGAGTGGCGAGTGATGCCGTGCGTGTGGTTTTTATTCGGGGTGAAGCCCGAAGTCGTTTTGCTTATTCATGTATCGGGTCAGATCGAGCCTTTCGATTGTGGCGGGAGTGGGGATGCCTGTTTCCAGATTCCAGCCGCAGGCCGTATAATATTCATCCAACAGTGCATCATAGTTCTCGATGACGCAGTCTTTATTGTCCTTGTACGTGCCGAATTCCGGGGTGGAACGGACCCGCTTGGGTAACATGTCATCTTGACGGCGCAGGCCCTCCCGCATGTTGAACAGGCGTTGGAGTGTGTGAACCCTTTCGCCGACCCTGATAAGTTCGTCGGCATCCATGTCCCAGCCGGTCGTGGCACTGAGCATACTGGCCCAGTGGTCGGGATTCAGTCCGGCGTAGCTCATGAATTTGCAGGTGCAGAGGACATCTGGAAGAATCAGTCCCCGCTGAAGGAGCGCACACTCGGTGCCTTTGCCCATTTCATCCCACCTGTCGTATTTTTCTGGATCGCTGACACCATGATCCATCATGCCCCAGTCCATCTTGCCACGGTCGTAGGCCATGCCTTCAAGCGGGTGGATGTGACACATGCCCCGGTTGGCGGTGCCATAGGCGATGCCAAGAAGTTTTCCGGAGCGGGGATCATGGGCCGGGCCTTCAAGGCCTTTGACGTGGATGGCGAATTTTTTCGATCCCTTGCCGATAATCTCAGCAGCTTTTCGGACGCCATTGGCCAGAATGTCGCCAATGCCTTCTCGAAAGACGATTTTTTGCACCATTCGAGGCAGGGCGTCGCTTGCTCCCCATGTCAGATCAATGCCGTCGAGATCGTCATCCGTGAAAATGTCATGTTCATGACATTCCATGGCGAATGAAATCAGTGCGCCTGTTGAAATGGTATCGATTCCCCAGCGGTTGCACAGGTAGTCACAATGGACCGCCACATCCATGTCCTTATTCAACAGAAATGCCGTGAAGACACTGATGCTTTCATATTCGGCCCCTTCATGTTTCGGGGTCTTGTATGCGCCTTTTTTGACCTCACAGACCCTGCCACACCCGATGGGACATCCTGAATAGCATTGCTTGGACGAGACCAGATTGTTTTTTTGAAAGTCCTCAAAGAGTTCGGCACCCTGGCCCCAATTATTGGACCGCCAGTTCTTGGATGGCCAATCGCCTTCCTCGTCGTTGTCCGGCATGTCCCCAACCGTGCCGAATTCGTTGAAGCCGTCACGCATTTCGTTTTCCCGGACGGTCTTCATGGCTGTTCTGGACGCTGTCATGAACTCCTTTGCGTCCGCGTGCTCCGCTTGACGAGAGCCTGCCACGGCGATGGCAAGGATGTTTTTGGCCCCCATGACCGTGCCGCCGCCGCTACGACCGGCCGCCCTGTCCCGATACATGATGGACGCAAAGGCCACGAGGTTTTCCCCGGCTTGCCCAATGCACATGACAGACGGTTTTTTGCTGCCGTGAATCAGTTTTTTTTCGAGAATGTCGGTTTTTTCGTAGACGTCTTTTCCCTGAAGAAACGCAGCGTCTTTCAGTGATGGTGTGCCATCGACGATGGAGAGGTAGACCGGCTTTTTTGATGAGCCTTCGAGGATGAGGATATCGAATCCGGCCTTTCGTAGGTCCGGCCCGAAGTTGCCGCCACAGCGGGATTCCCCCCACGCACCAGTCAATGGGGATTTGAAACAGACCATGATGCTGCCACCGCCCGGAACCAGATTGCTGGTGAGCGGGCTGGTGGCAAAGACGAGTTTGTTGTCCGGTCCCAGAGGATCGACGCCGGCCTTGAGTTCGCGAAACAGGATCTCTATGCCATACCCTGTGCCGCCGACAAATCGTCGGGCTGTTTTCGGGTCGATGGCCTCTTCATGGCACAGTCCAGTTGTCAGATTCACCCTGAGTGTTTTTCCGATATATCCTTTCATTGTCGTTCCTTGTGAAACCCTTCGGAAGTCTATTCCGTCGAGTTCATGTGTGATTTTGACGTCCATGGCCGCAGGTCTCAAAGACCGTGTGTGGCCAATTTCGCCGATGATGACAGTGAGCGCTATCGAGTCACGGCGTCGTTCAAAACCAGACGTATTTTTGGTTTGCCGGAGAAACGCTTTTCAGAGGATATTCCGAGCGGGTGACGTCTCGAAAAAAGCCTTTTTGTTGAATTCGCGCACGCTTCCGGCCAACTAAAAACACAAGGGTTTTCTTCAGAAGGCTGTAATAACGAGTGATTGCTTTGAATGCAACCGGTTTGCGAATGGACGAGGTCTCCCACAACGAAAAAGGGCTGCGACGTGTGTCACAGCCCTTGTTCTTTACTGGTGCCGAAGAGAAGATTCGAACTTCCACGGAGAAACCCCCACATGGTCCTGAACCATGCGTGTCTACCAATTCCACCACTTCGGCACGTTCAGGAGGAGTGGTTTATAAATGGCCTTTCAGTGCTTTGCAAGTCTTTTTTGAGTTTTTTCGGCTGGGAATGACTTTTTTTAAAAGTAAATATTCGCTTGAATTTGAAATCGAATGGCTCTACCGTCCGCGCAGAAATTGGAGCGATCAATGGTAAATTTTATATTGTTATGTGTCTGTTTTGTTTTAGGTTTAGCTATACGTATGGCCGGAATTGTTGATGAGAAAGGACCGGCGGCTTTGAACGCGGTGGTCATTTACATGTCAATGCCTGCATTGGCCTTGTTGTATGCCCATTCCCTTCCCATGGGGGTGGAGTTGATTTTTCCCGCAGCCATGGGCTGGATCGTGTTTGCGATCGGGTACGTTTTCTTTACGGTGTTGGGCAAGATTTTTGATTGGGATGAGAAAACCGTGGTCTGCCTGACGTTGTGTGTGGGCCTTGGCAACACATCCTTTGTCGGATTGCCCATGATCGAAACTTTTTTTGGGCAACAGTATATCGGTATCGGTATGTTGTGTGATACAGGAGGATCGTTTCTGGCATTGGCTATCCCCGGTATCATTTTGGCCGCCAAGGTCTCGGGGGCTGAAGTCAATGGGCCAATGGTGGCAAAAAAGGTCCTTTTGTTCCCGCCGTTTCTCGCGGTGGTGCTCGGTATCGCGCTTCAGCCCGTGACGTATCCTGACTGGGTGACCGGGGTGTTGACGCGCCTGGGGTCCACTCTCAGTCCCTTGGCCCTTTTGTCCGTGGGAATGACGTTGAGTGTGAACTCGCTTCGGGGCCATACTCGGGAATTGTTGTGGGGCTTGGGTTACAAGCTTGTCCTCGCCCCGTTGATTATCCTTCTATTGTATATGGTTGTCTTGGGAAAAACCGATGTTGTCACCCGAGTGACGGTTTTTGAAGCGGCCATGGGACCGATGGTCACGGGTGGTATTATCGCCATGAGTCATGGGGTGAAGTCGTCTTTGGCCGTGGCGTTGGTCGGTGTGGGAACCGTTGTCTCTTTTGCGACATTGCCTGCATGGTATGCGGTGATACAGCTGTTTTAACGGGAAAACAGTGCTTGCATCCCGAGGGGAAAATTGTTTCTATACTTGAATCAACCCTTCCATGGAGTGCGTATGAGTCGCGGAACACAATTTTTCAAGCATATGGATGACACCGATCTTCCCGGGTTTTTCCGTGAATTGGCGGATGCCTTGGAAAATGGCGGCACTGGCGAATTGACCTGTGTCGATGATTTCAAGAAGTTCAAGATCAAGGGGCGGATCGACTTTGGTCAGGTCCGCCTCGACATGAAATTTTCGAGTGCTCAGGAGTGTCTCGCACCGCCGGAGATTGAATGCGAAGAGTGCGGGGCGTTCAAGCCTGCATACAAGGATCTCAAGAAACAGATGAAGTCCAGTTTTAAAACGCTGGTCAAAATGATTCATGAAGGGGTTGAACCACCTCGGCCGGCCGTGGAATCCTTTTTGGACGATGCGGCACTCATGGTGACGTATGCCGGATATGGTGATGAATATTATGACGCATTTACCGCAGCGTGTTCGACTTTCAGGGAAGCGTATGAATCGGGTGACATCACGCGGATGCACACCGCGATTGATGCGTTGCTGCATGAAAAGGGACGCTGCCACGCAAAATATGCATAATTCGGATTGCAATGGTGTGAAGCGGTCAGCGGATGCGGGAGGACTGCATGGGAGAGCATAACGCGGTGGAGCGATATAGACGCAGTCCCGAACTCGGGCCGTCCCTTTTCTTTTTCAGCGGGGGATCGGCATTACGGGAAACATCCCAGGCCTTGGCCGGGCTGACGTATAATTCTGTCCATTGCATCACCCCCTTTGATTCCGGTGGCAGTTCTGCCGTACTTCGGGAGGCCTTTGGCATTCCGGCGGTGGGTGATATCCGAAACAGGCTCATGGCTTTGGCCGACCAGTCGGTGCGTGGCAATAACGGTGTGTATGCGCTGTTTACCCATCGACTGAGCAAGCAGGCCAGTCGAGCGGAGTTGCTTGTCGAGCTGGAACGGCTGGCGAGTGGCGAACATTTCTTGATGCATTGCATCACGACACCAGTCAGTGGTGTCATCATGGAGCATTTACACCATTTTTTGGAGATCATGCCCCTGGATTTCGATTTGCGTGGGGCGAGCGTGGGAAATCTCATTCTCACGGCAGGGTATCTTTCGCATGATCGGGAAATGGGACCGGTTATCGACATGTTTTCCACTGTGGCTACCTTGCGCGGGTTGGTCCGTCCTGTCGTGGATAGAGACCTGCATCTGGTGGCGGAATTGGAGGATGGGACAACCGTTCTCGGGCAACATCGCATGACCGGCAAGGAAGTGTCGCCGCTCCATGCTCCGATTCAATCAATGTGGCTGACCGATTCTCTGGAAACCGGCACCCCTGTTTCGCCCGATGTGGACGCCGTGATTCGGGGGTATCTCGTGACCGCAGATTTGATCTGCTACCCGCCGGGCAGTTTGTATTCGAGTGTGATTGCCAATCTCTTGCCCAACGGGGTGGGGGAAGCGGTCTGCGAAAATCCGTGTCCCAAGGTTTTTGTTCCAAGCATGGGGCACGACCCGGAGGCCGCAGGGCTGTCCGTGGCTGACCAGGCTCGTCAATTGCTTCGGTATCTTGCGGCCAGTGGTGCCCCGGACAATTGTCGGCCTCTTGATTGTGTCGTTGTAGATAGTCGCAATGGTTCGTATCCGAGTGGGGTCGATATTCCGGCATTGCGGGATATGGGATTGACGGTGGAGGACCATCAATTGGTGACAGAGAAGAGTGCCCCGTACATCGATGGACAATTGTTGGCCGAATTGTTGGTTTCTCTCTGTTGAACACTGTTTTTTTTGCGCCGTCACTGAGAGCATTTCTGGCTGATTCGTCGCCATTTTTTTGGCTGTTTCGTCCTTTGTGTCCATAAATTTTGAAGCCGTGTTGTTAGAGGTTTCATGCTACACCGATTCCTGCTAAAAGGGCTGCCGTGACACACATACATGATTATTCCCAACTGACTGAGTACATGGATCGGCTCGGACTCTTTCATATGGATTTGAGTCTGGACCGCATGAAGGCCTTTATGACCAACCATGGTCCCATTGATTTTCCCGTGGTGCATGTCGTTGGAACCAATGGTAAAGGATCAACCTCTGCCTTTTTCAGTTCCATGGCTCGTGCCCACGGCCTGACAGTGGGGGGCTTTTCGTCTCCCCATTTCGTGACACCGCGAGAACGGGTGCATATCAACGGAACCATGGTGTCCCGTGAGACGTGGGTGGAGCTGGCCAATGCCGTGCTGTCCTCGCCCGGCGGTGATGCCTTGACCTATTTTGAATTCCAGACCTGTCTGGCCGTCCTCGCATTTGAGCGGGAAGGGGTGGACGTCGCCGTGATGGAAGCGGGATTGGGCGGTCGATTCGATGCCACCAATGTCCTGAATCCGGGGCTGACGTTGTTCACGCCGATCGGTATGGATCATGAAAAGATTTTGGGGCCGACGTTGACGGATATTGCCACGGACAAGGCCGGAGCCATCCAGTCTGCCAGTGTGGCAGTAACCGGCGCGCAGGAACCCGATGCCATGATTCAATTGCAGGATCGTGCCCAGACCGTTGGCGCACGGTTGATGTATGCCGTTGATTTGGCCGACCCGGTTCGGGATGTGCCATTGGGACTTCAGGGGATTCATCAGACCATGAATGCTCGGCTTGCCCTGGCAGGCTGGCGGTGGTTTGCCACCGAACACTCCGTGTCGAGTGATTCTGCGTGTGAGACCGCAGGACTGAAGTCCGCCTTCATTCCCGGTCGATTGCAGACTGTTTTTGTCCACGGGCGAAAGATCGTGCTCGATGGAGCACACAACAGTCACGCGCTGATCGCGTTGTCCGCAGCATTGAAAGCGCAGGATCTCCGTCCAGGGTGCGTGATCTTTACCTGTTTGAAAGACAAGACCCTGGCTCCGATGATTCCATTGGTACAAAGCTTGACAGACGGCCCGATTTTGGTGCCTTCAATGGAGGGGCAAAGAGCGCAGAGTGCCGAGTCGTTGGCAAATTCCCTTGGTGAAAAGGCGCAACCCGTTCCATCGATGCAAGCAGCACTTGAAATGGGAGCAGACTTCGAGGGAACGACACTTGTGTGCGGGTCCTTGTACTTGTTGGCGGAATTCTATAAATTGTACCCGGACTTTTTGACTGTTTAACGAGAGAGACTCATGCGTCACATTTTCAGGGCCTTGCCGTCCATGGACCATATCCTTGCATCCTTTGTTGAGAAAGGTGGTTTTCATGGTGTGCCACGGCCATTAGTCAAAGATTTGGTGAATGATTTCATGGATATATGCCGGGAAGAAATTCGTTCTGGCGTTATTACCGACCCGGAGCAGGTGGCTCTCGAAGTCCTGTTGCCCCGGTTGACCGCGTTTATTCGCGTCCAGGCCCGGCCACATTTCAGGCGGGTTCTCAACGGGACCGGTGTCGTTATTCACACCAATCTGGGCCGGTCGCTTTTGGCAAAATCGGCCATCAAGGCCGTGACCGAGGCGTGTGGACATTATTCCAATTGTGAATTTGATCTGTCCACGGGCCATCGTGGGAGCCGATATTCCCATGTGGAGAAGCTCTTGTGTGACATCACGGGAGCCGAAGCCGCTCTGGTCGTCAACAACAATGCGGCAGCGGTGTTCATCATGCTGGAAACCCTGGCCAAAGACCGGGAAGTGATCGTGTCCCGGGGGCAGTTGGTGGAGATCGGAGGGTCGTTTCGTATCCCGGATGTCATGACGAAATCCGGGGCCATTTTGCATGAGGTCGGTGCGACCAATCGAAGCCATGTGCATGATTACGAAAGTGCTATCAACGACAATACGGGCGCGCTTATGCGGGTTCATACCTCCAATTTCCGCGTGGTGGGTTTTACCAAGGAAGTGACCCTGCCGGAAATGCGTGCGTTGGGCGATACATATCATTTGCCGGTCATTGAGGATTTGGGCAGTGGATCACTGTATTCGTTCGAGGGAAGTGGTTTGCTCGGAGAGCCGACGGTTCAGCAGACTGTGGCCCAGGGCGCGGATGTGGTGTCTTTTTCCGGGGACAAGGTGCTTGGCGGTCCGCAGGCCGGGATCATTGTCGGTCGCAAGGAGTACATAGACCGGATCAAGAAGAACCCGATCAATCGGGCCATGCGCATCGATAAAATGACGCTGGCCGCATTGGAAGCGACCTTGCGACTCTATCTGGATATGGACGAGGCACCCCGTTCGGTGCCGACGTTGAAGATGATTACGGCATCGCCCGAGGCCCTGAAAAGCAAGGCGCGTCGCCTTGCGGACGCCATTCGGCTCTCACTTGGTGACCGGGCCGAGGTCTCCATGAAAAAAGGCGCGTCCCGCGTGGGTGGTGGTGCGTTTCCTGAATATGACCTGCCCGGGACCATGGTTTCGGTGACGGTTGCGAATATTTCCGTGGGTGATCTGAAAGATGCGTTGCTTCAGACCGACCCGCCGCTGGTGGCGCGTATCGAGGATGATGCCTTTCTACTTGATCCGCGAACGCTGGCTTCGACCGAACTCAAATTGGCCGCCTCCGTGTTGGAGCAGGCCGTGGTTTCCCTGACCGAAAAATAAGGATGCGATATGAGCAAGAACACCACACTTGAATATGAACCGAAAACCGCGTGGGACGTGTATTCGTCTCCGGAAGATCGGAAAGCCATGGATGCCATGGCTCAGGACTATGTGAAATTTCTCAGTGAATGCAAGACGGAACGGCTGGTCATGGATTACGTGCGTTCTCGCGTGGAACACGCCGGGTTCAAGGACGATCTCAAGGCTCCCCTCGCATTTCGATTCAATCGGAACAAGACCTGTTTCCTCGCTCGAAAGGGCAAACGTCGTCTGTCTGAAGGGTTCCGTCTGATCGGTGCTCATGCGGATTGTCCCCGTTTGGATTTGAAGCAGCGTCCTTTGTATGAAGATACGGATATCTGCCTTGCCAAGACCCATTATTATGGGGGTATCCGCAAGTATCAGTGGTTGACCATTCCGCTGGCTTTGCACGGAACCGTGGTCAAGAAATCCGGTGAGGAAATCACTGTCTGCATCGGTGAACATCCTGATGATCCGGTTTTTACCATCACGGACCTGTTGCCGCATCTGGCCGCCAATGAGATGGGCAAGAAGGTGTCGGACGCGTTCGAGGCGGAAAAATTGAATTTGGTCTTTGGTCATGCACCTGTGGCCAAGGAAGGCGATGACGGCGAAGCCGTCAAGGAGCCGGTCAAACGGATGGTGCTTGAACTGCTTGAACAGCGGTATGGCATCGACGAGTCCGATTTTTTCAGTGCCGAGATGCAGGCCGTCCCGGCTGGCCCGGCCCGTTTTGTCGGCTTGGATAAGGGAACCATCGGCGGTTACGGTCAGGACGATCGGTCCAGCGTGTTTTGTGCGTTGGAAGCCCTGTTGGCCGAGGAAGAACCTGAATATGCCCAGATTGTCCTGTTTTGGGACAAGGAAGAAATCGGGTCCGAAGGTTCCACTGGTGCCAAGTCCTACTTCTTTGAATATTGCATGGAAGAGCTGGCCGAGGCATGGGAACCCGGTGCGCGGTTGTCGTCCATCTTCATGAATGGTTCGGTTTTGTCGGCTGACGTGTCCGCAGCCATGGACCCGGATTTCAAGGATGTCTACGAATCCTTGAATTCTGCCCGTATGGGATATGGCCCTTGTTTCAACAAGTTTACCGGCCATCGTGGCAAGGTCGGAGCCAATGATGCGCATCCCGATTATATCGCGTGGTTGCGCCGGATTTTTGATGACGCGGGTATCCCGTGGCATATGTCCGAGCTGGGAAAGGTGGATGTCGGCGGTGGTGGCACCGTGGCAAAATTCCTGGCGGTGTACGGCATGGATGTCATTGACGTGGGGGTGCCGGTTCTGTCCATGCACTCTCCGTTCGAGCTGGCGTCCAAGGCGGATATTTACGCCTGCACGTTGGCTTTCAGAGAGTTCCTGAAACGGTAACGCGTTTAATTGTTCACATTGAAGGGGGAAGGTCTTTACGGCCTTCCCCCTTTTTTTTGAGCAAATGTGTGGCTTATTGCTGGTAGACGGCGGCGAGGCCTTCTTTGGTCAACAGTTCATCCTTGACCGGAAAACCGGCGTTTTTCGCTTCCTGCATCCAGTGAAGCGCGGTGGTCATGTCTTTGGGAACGCCAAGTCCGTCGGCGTAGAGATTGCCGAGATAGTACATGGAGACATCATGGCCGTTTTCGGCGGCGGTCTTGATCCATGCGGCCCCGGTTGTCGGGTTTTGTGGCACACCGTCTCCATAGATGTAGAAGAGACCGAGCATGAGCTGTGCATCCTGCTGTCCAGCGTCTGCGGCTTGTTGCAGCAACTCGGCGGCCTTGGGCAGGTCCTGCGGGACTCCTTGGCCTTCCGCGTGCATGACCGCGAGGTGGTATTTGGCGATGTCACTGCCATCGGCCACTGCTTCGGTATATGCATCATAGGCAGCGGTATAATCCTGTTGTTGGTATGCCTTGTCGCCTTTTCGTTCGGCCACTTGAGCCATGACCGCACAGCCCCCGACAAAGAAGGCGAGGACGGTCACAAGCAGTGTGTGGTGTATGTATCGTCGTCTCATTGAATTTCCTTATTCTTGCGTTAATGGGAAAAAACAATCGATCAGGGGTTAGGGGCCGCTCGGACTGGGACCGTCAGGTCCATCAGGTCCATCTGTTGGACCTTGTTCGCCGCCTTGTTGTTCTTTGCCTTCACTGCCGCCGAAATCGCCGTATGGGCCACCCTTGTTCCGGGAATTTTCCATGGCTCGACGACAGTCTTTTTGCTGTTTGATTCGATGAATTTTAGCATAATCAGGCGGCTGATTCACGCCGGAAAGGCTGCCTTTTGTTCGGTCCATCTGCTGTTTGAATGCCTGAATCTTGCGATTGAGGTCCTTGCGAGATCGTGTGCCGACACCGAGTTCTCCCAGTGATGTCATGGGAGCATGTTTGATGACCTTGTTGATGGTTTTCTGGGAAACCGGGGTCGGTTTGGAGATTTCGCCGGTTTTTGGATTCACTGAGACGGATGTTCGAGGGGAGCCAAGGGTTCTGGCTCCAACGGTCATGGTGTGGCCCTTGGAGAGTTTGGTGTTGCCGATTTCTTCTTTTTCAGGCGTGATGACGGCAAAGATTTCCGTGCCTCGAATGCCGATGGTCGTGGTGGGTGTCTGCAAGGCGAATGCATCCGGGTTGGTCTTGACGATTTGTCCCGTCACATAGCGGAATGTGCCTTTGCCCATTTTGAAGAGCAGTTTGGATGCCGATGTGTCTTCGGAGTACACAAATTCATCCAGTGCAATGCGTGATTCCGGGCCTTGCGAATAGATGGAGTCGTCATTGAAGTGTATTTCGACATGACTGTGCATTCCGGTAACGATGGTTTCATGGGCCATGACCGGGAGGTTGAGGTCGAGATTCCGTATGGTGCCGTTGGATTGTTCGGCGATGACTGTGCCCTCCATGGACGCGACTTCGCCGATAGGCTCTCCGGCGGCAAAGGCCGAGAGTGTGAATACCAGCCAGATGAACGCGGTCATCGTGGCGGTATTTCGGGAAAATGGACTGAAAATTCGCATGAGTTCCTCTCTCAAAAACAAAATTTAATACTTATCGTTCCATATAGCCTCTGGATGAATTCGGTCAACTTTTTTCTGCTATAGACAGCCTGTTTTTTTGCGGGGAGAAAATGAAAGGCGTCGGGCTTTTTTGGATGCTTGTGGCGCAGGCCGTTTTTCTCTATCCTTGACCATTCGATTGTCAGCGAGAACTCTATTCAAGGATAATTTTATATGCCCGTCATCATGGGAACAGCCGGTCACATCGACCATGGAAAGACCACACTCATCAAAGCACTTACCGGCATTGATTGCGATCGACTTTCCGAAGAGAAAAAACGGGGCATTACCATTGAACTTGGTTTTGCCTTTCTGGATTTGGGAACGGGGAACAGGCTCGGTATCGTCGATGTCCCCGGTCATGAAAAATTTGTCAAGAATATGGTGGCCGGAGCTGCGGGCATCGACTTCGTCGTGCTAGTTATTGCCGCAGATGAAGGCATCATGCCACAGACGCGGGAGCATCTTGAAATTTGTCAATTGCTCGGCGTGAGCACCGGGCTGGTCGTGTTGACCAAGACCGATATGGTGGATCAGGAATGGTTGGACATGGTGGAAGAGGAAGTCGCAAGTTACCTTGAACCGACCTTTTTGGCCGGTGCGCCGATACTGCCTGTCTCCGCTCATACGGGAGAAGGGCTGGACGCATTGAAAGATCAATTGCGCGCCCTGATAACCGAATTCAAGCCGCGTCGGCGGTCAGACCTGTTCCGGTTGCCGGTGGATCGGGTGTTCACCATGAAGGGGCACGGTACCGTCGTCACTGGCACCATGGTGTCCGGGGCTGTTTCCGTGGGAGAGGATGTGGTCTTGTATCCCAAGGGGAAGGCCACCAAGGTGCGGAGCTTGCAATCCCATGGTGAGACCGTGGACACGGCGCAGGCCGGACGGCGGACCGCGATCAACCTGTCTGGGTTGGAAGTGGAAGATATCAAGCGAGGGGATGTTCTGGCTCGTCCCGGTTCCCTGTTTCCGTCCACGGTGTGGGATATCGAATTGACGGTGCTTGAGTCATCCCATCTGCCGCTCAAACATCGGCGTGAAATCCATTTTCATCATGGGGCACGGGAAGTGTTGGCCCGAGTTTATTTATTGGATCGAGAGGATCTGAAACCGGGCGAGACCTGTGTGTGCCAGGTCCGGTTTTCCGAACCGCTGGCCGCAGTGTATGGCGACCGTATTGTTTTGCGCGCATTTTCTCCGCTCCGCGCGTTTGCGGGCGGGCGGGTGATAGGACCCGTCGGACACAAGGTCAAACGGTTCTCAGGCAAAGTGGGCCGTATGCAGCAGCTTGCTGCGGACACGCCCGAAGCCGTGGTGACCGCTCAGTTGGAACTGGTTGGTCCCGCTGGTCTGACATTTGCTGAACTGCTGACCATGACCAACCTTGAAACCAAGGGGCTTGAAAAAACGCTGGGCGTGCTCGGCGGACAGCAGAAAGCCATTTTGTTCGACAAGGAGACCCGTCGGTATGCCGGAGGCGAATTGGCGAAAAATCTTGGCGAGAGCCTGCATGATTTCCTGACAGATTTTCATGCCAGGGAGTCCATGAAACCCGGGGTTCAGCGGGGTGAATTGGCGTCGTCGTGGGGCACGGATTTACCACCTAAGCTCTTTCATTTCGTGGTGGAACGAGCCATCAAGGCCGGGACCATCGTTGCCGAGCAGGAATTGTTGAAACTCAAAGGCCATACGGTCTCGCTTGCGTCGGATCAGAAAAAGGTTCGAGAAGTGATTTTGGACGCGTATACCAAGGGTGGAAGCACGCCGCCGAATCTCAAGGATGTTCTTGAACCGCTTGGCATGGATTTCAAGCAGGCCGCGTCTGTCTTGAAGGTGTTGCAGGAGCAGGGCGAATTGATTCGTCTCAAAGGCGATATGTATTATCACAGGACCGCCCTGGATGACCTTCAACGGCGGATATGTGATTTTTTTGCCGACAATCAGGAAATGTCTGCGCCAGACTGCAAGGAGATCACCGGGCTGTCCCGGAAGTATCTCATTCCCATATTGGAATATTTTGATAAAGAGAAATTGACCGTTCGGGTGGGAGACGTCCGTCATCTCCGGAAACGTTCTTGACACAGGGGAACACTCCCTTTAGGGCATTCTCATGGATAAACGGCATTGGTGTGTTGTGACATTGATCGCGGTACTTGGACTGATGGCTGGCTGCGCCGGGAAAACCACCCGGGGCGCGGTCAATGATTTGGCCGTGGCCAATGCCATGGTAGACGCTGCTGCGGATGTACTTGAAACAACCATTGCCAATGATACGGACGGCACGGTTCGGGCCTTGCTCGGCAAGGCCAAAGGCGTGTTGATCATTCCGGCTGTGGACGAAGCGAGCCTGTTGGTCTCCGTGGGCGGTGGCAACGCCGTGCTTATGGCCTTGACCGATCAAGGCTGGACCGGGCCGGTCTTCATGACCAAGGGCACGGTTGGCGTTGGTTTTCAGGCCGGGGTGTCCAGACAATCCGGCATACTGCTTTTCATGCATCAGGACGATGTCCGCTATATGTTGCGGACCGGGGCCATTGTGCAGGCCCACGCCAGACTGATCGTTCTGAATGTGGCGTATGAAATTCACGAAACAGATGCCTTTTACGAATCTGGTGATGTGTATTTCGTGGGCGATCGAAAAGGTGTGTACGCCGGTCTGGCCGTCAACAGTGGCGGATTCACGGATCGAACGGTTTTGAATGAAGTGTACACTGGCGTACCGGGCGGTGGTCCGCGTGCGATTTTACTGGAGCGGAAACTCCAACCCGAAGGCGCACAGCGTTTGCGTGATCTGTTGTCTCAAACAGGCAATGGAATGAAGGACAGTGCTGAACAGCAACTGTTTTGGCAAAAGAAAAGGACGGAATCGAAATTCCGTCCTGAACTGTCTCTTTGGGGTGAGTGATGGGACTTGAACCCACGGCCACCTGGGCCACAACCAGGTGCTCTACCAACTGAGCTACACCCACCGTGTGAGGAGAGGTTTCTAGCTAACGATTCTCTCGCGGTCAAGCAAAAAGAATAAAAAAAGGTACCAGATGGATAAATTAATTATTGAAGGCGGCGTTCCACTTCAGGGAAGTATTCAGGTCAGCGGAGCTAAAAACGCAGCGCTCCCAATACTTATGGCGTGTCTTTTGGCTGATGGACCGGTCACGTTGAGCAACGTTCCCAAGTTGGCGGACATTAGAACTTCTTTGAAGCTGCTGAATATTCTCGGATGCGAAACATCTTTTGAAAAGAACGTGGCCACCAGCCATTGTGTCGGATTGAAACCGGAAGCGCCGTATGATCTGGTCAAGACCATGCGGGCATCTGTTTTGTGTCTGGGACCGCTTTTGGCCCGACTTGGAGAAGCCAAGGTCGCGCTTCCCGGCGGGTGTGCCATTGGTGCGCGGCCCGTGGATCTGCATCTGCGAGGATTCGAGCGCATGGGCGCGGAATTCGAGATCACTGAAGGCTACATCAAGGGTCGGTGCAAGGGTGGTCTCAAGGGTGCCAAGATTGCCTTGGATTTTCCCACGGTCGGCGGGACCGAGAATCTTTTGATGGCGGCGTGTCTGGCCGAGGGCGAAAGCATCATCGAGAATGCCGCTCGTGAGCCGGAAGTCGAGGACCTTGCCAATTTCCTCAATGCCTGTGGCGCACAGATCAGCGGGCAGGGAACGAGTGTCATTACGGTTCAGGGTGTTTCGTCCTTGTCCGGGTGCGAATATCGGGTCATGCCGGATCGCATCGAGGCCGGAACCTACATGGTGGCAGCCGCGATCACGGGCGGAGAACTGGAAGTGCTTGATTGTCCATATACTGCACTGGACGCGGTCGGATACAAATTGCGGGAAATGGGTGTCTGGTTGCAGGAGGAGGACGGCTATGTGCTGGTCCGCCGAGCCAATGGATTATTGAAGAATGTGGATGTGACCACATTACCCCATCCCGGTTTCCCGACCGACATGCAGGCGCAGCTCATGGCCTTAATGTGCCTGGGGCAGGGGACAGGGACCATCGAGGAAAAAATCTTTGAAAATAGATTCATGCATGTGCTGGAGTTGGTCCGACTCGGGGCGGATATTCGCCTGAAGGGCCGCACAGCCATGGTCCATGGCGTGGGAGAACTTCGGGGCGCGCCGGTCATGGCGTCCGACCTTCGGGCCAGTGCGTCATTGGTTTTGGCCGGATTGGCGGCTGAAGGCACGACCACGATCGAGCGTATCTATCACTTGGACCGGGGCTATGAAAATATTGAAGCCAAGCTGTCCGGGGTTGGTGCGCGGATCAAGCGCGTCAGTGGCTAGCGAACCAGACAAAGAATACGTTTCTTTTCGACCGGTGCCTTTGGGTGCCGGTCGTTTTTTTATGGGAAAGAGCGGGCGCATGGCATCTCTTTTTTTTGATAAGTAGAATAATGCGTAAAGGATGCTGGATTCCCTGCCGTGTTCCTGCTAATTTGACGGATGTTGACGAAATCATGGGAATTCTGGGTGGGATGAACGATCATGGAAAAAACGTGTTGGACATCGAAATTACTGGTTCATGGGGTGCTGCCGTGGCAGACCTATGGACTGGCCTTTGTCCTTGGCGTGATGGCGTTTAAATATCCTGTTTCATGTGCGGCCGCGTTGGTTGTCGTGTATCTGGTCGATTCCCTGCTTCGCGAAAGAGCGTGCCGGTTGCCGTTGTTGGCGTTTTTGTGTTGTGCGGCCTTTGGTTTTGGGTATGCCTCGCAGCGTACACCGAAATTGCCTTCCTCCCTCCCCGAATGGACAGAAAGTCGGAAGCCGGTGGGGGTGCAGGCTGTGGCAGAACGGGTTGAACCTCGTTTCGGCAATCGGCTGCGGGTGGTGCTCGGAAATATTCGCTGCACGGTTGATGGTCATGAAACAACTTTGCCCGGAAAAATGGCCCTGTCCATTAGGCATCCCCATTTTATTCCAGTTCCCGGACAATCTCTGAAGGCTGTGGTGCGTGTTGTCCCGGTGCGGGCGTTTGGCAACCCAGGTGGATGGGATTATGGTTGGTACTGGCAGCGTCAGGGCGTGTTTTGGCGGGCGTGGCCGGTCAGCAGAAAATTGCTTTCCTGGGGTGATATCCCGTCTGACAGCCTGTGGCAGGTGAAAAAAACTGTACGGAGTCAGGTTGCTGCGCGTGTTCCGGAAACGCAGGGCGGAGCCATGGTCCTCGCCCTGACCACGGGTGATCGTTCCCGGCTGTCAAGCGAGACCATGGAGGCCACGCGGAGAGCCGGTTTGGCGCACACATTGGCGTTGTCCGGATTGCATGTGGGATTTGTCGCGGCCATGGGGCTGTGGTTGGCGTTCTGCCTTGGTCGTCTCTATCCCCCGGTGCTCTTGTTGATCCCCCGACCCAAGTTGGCTGTGCTGCTGGCCGCTCCGCTGGTGCTTGGATATGCGTGGCTGGGGCAGCCCTCCGCATCCTTGATTCGGGCGGCCACCATGTTTGGCTTTTGGGGGCTTCTGTTGCTGCAGGGGCGAGGGCGTATCCTGCTTGATGGGCTTTTTTTCGCATTGCTGACACTCGTTTTCATTGCTCCCATGTCCGCTTTTGATCTTAGCCTGCAAATGTCCGTGGTTGCCGTGGCCGGCATCGGTCTCATGTATCCACATTTTCGTGTTTTTTTCCTGTCTGGCGGTTCCTGGTTTCGTCGAACCGTGCGGTGGGTTGCTGGGGTCTTGTGCTTGAGCCTGAGTGCCAACCTTGCGCTTTTGCCGCTCGTGTCGTGGTATTTTGGAACATGGTGCCCGAATATCCTGCTCAATGTGATTTGGCTCCCGGTGCTGGGAGGTGTGGTCATGCCGTTGGGGCTGGTTGGTTTGCTGTTGACATGTGTGCCGTGGACGAGTGGGGCGGGTGGCGTGTTGCTTGGGTGGGCGGCCTGGGTGACGGATGGTCTGTTGGCCGTGCTGACATCTGCCGGAGACGCGGGGTGGACCCCGGTTTTTTCCGTGTTGCGACCGCTTTGGCCGGAAATGCTCGGGTGCGCCATCCTGTTGGTCGTGGTGGTCTCGGTTGTGCGCAGTTCGCGGAGAATACCCTTTGAATTGGCCGCGCTCGGATTCTTTTTATTGGTCGCTCCACATGTTTGGGTGATGGCCTTGGATACGCGGGACGAAGCGCGATTGACCATGGTGGATGTTGGTCTTGGACAAGCCCTGGTCGTGTCGCTGCCCGGCGGGCACCGTTGGTTGGTGGATGGCGGGGGCGGGTCCAGTACATTTGATATGGGCGAGGCGGTCGTTGCTCCCTGGTTGGCCTATGGTCGGCCTCCTCGATTGGACGGGGTGTTCTTGACACACCCGGATGTGGACCATAGCCACGGCTTGCCGTTCATTCTTGATCGGTTTCAGGTGAAGCATTTTTATTTCAACGGGATGATGCCTGGAGGACTGACTGGAGATCGACTGCGCGCTGTCATGACCCGACAGACAATGTCGCCGATGCGTCTGGAAGCCGGAGAAAAAGTGCGGCTGACTGATGGTGCCGTGTTCGAAGTGGTCCACCCCGGGGCCGGTTTTATTTCAGCCAAATCCAATGAACATTCCTTGGTCATGCGATTGGTCTGGAGGGGAAAAAATCTGGCCCTGCTGCCAGGGGATGTGGAGAAGGGTGGGATTGAAACTTTTCTGGATGCCGGTCACGCGCTTCAGGCCGAGGTGGTCGTGTTGCCGCATCATGGCAGTCGGAATAGTCTGGTCCCTCGGTTGTATGATGTGGTGGGGGCGCGAGTGGTTCTGTGTTCGAATGGGTATCTCAATCGGTATGGATTCCCGGCTTCGGAGGTAGTGCACGCTGTGGGGGGCGAGGTTTTGTCCACATCACGGCATGGACAGGTTGTTTGTCGGTGGGGCGAGAGAGGATTGCGCGTGGGATCCTTTTATCCATAGATGATCCTTGCCACTATTTTTCTCCTGCGGTATCGTCCGTGTGTGCAAGTTGAGTCCTTTGGGGCGTCGTCCTGCCCGTCTGTGAACGCGAAGAATGAATGAAGAAGATGGAGCTATGCCTGAATTTGAAAGAGCCGTGGCCGTTGCCGTTGAAAAGATGCCCGTGTTTCCCGAGAGCGTGACCCGGGTCTTGACGGTGACTGCGGATATCAATTGTTCGCAGCGGGATCTTGTTGAAGAGATAAAACGTGACCCTGTGCTGACGTTGAAAATTTTGCGGTTGGTCAATTCTGTCTTTTTCGGGTTGTCGCGGGATATTTCTTCCATCGATCAGGCCAGCGTGTATCTTGGATTGAATACGTTGAAAAACGTCTCGCTGGGACTGGCCGTTGTCGGTGCCATTCCGAAAACCGCTGAAAATTGTTTGGATATGGGTGGTTTTTGGCTCCATTCGTTGGCTGTGGGGACCGCCGCGAGGATGCTTGGATTGAAACTCGGCATTTCTCGTGAAGATGGCGCAGAGTATTTTGCGGCCGGATTGCTTCATGATATTGGCAAGGTTGTTTTTTCATTGTATATGCCTGAAGACTTCGAAAAAGTTTTGATGCAGGCGGCCAGGCCCGGAACGACCCTTTATCAATGCGAGAAGGACGTTTTTGGGATGACGCACGTCGATGTCGGTGCCATGTTGGCCCGAAAATGGTCGCTTCCGGTGGATTTGCGGGATGCTATTGCTCGACACCATATAGTCGGTTCTGGCAACTTCTCGCAGTTGCTGGAGTGCGTCTTTGCCGCCAATCAGATCGCAAAGAGGCTGTCGTTTGGGGCGGCTGGGGACTTTGAGGTCGAGCGTTTACCGACGTCGGTGAAGGAACGGTTTTCCATGAGCATGGATGAATTGATTCGGGAGTTGCCTGATTTGGACGAAAAGGTGGAGCATGCTCGGATTTTTATCAAACTTGGCGAGGCCTGATTCGGTGGTGAATTCGGTCAGGTTTCGGGTGCGCGAAATCCCCTTGCCAACAGGGGAGATCGCAGAGAGACGGGGAGTTGCATTTTTCTGGTTAAAGTGACATTAATTTTCAGGTTGCTGTAAGCCAAGAGCTTGCTCAGGAGGGTGTGCATGAAAGCGCTTATCGTGGATGACGATTTTTACAGCCGTAACATGATTCATGAAATTTTACGGCAGGTTGCCCAATGCGACATCGCCGTGAACGGCGAGGAAGCCATCGAGGCCTTTGGCCGAGGTCTGGTCGGCAAAGATCCGTATACTTTGATTTGTCTTGATTTGCTCATGCCGGAAATGGATGGGCAGCAGGCTCTTCGGGAGATTCGGGCATTGGAAAAGGAACATGGCGTTGCACCGCAGGATGAGTGCAAGGTCATTGTCACCACCATGCTTGAGGATGAAAAGGAAACACATGACGCCTTTTTCCTCGGTGGAGCGACATCCTATTTGGTCAAACCCATTGATGAAGCAAAACTCCTCAATGAGATAAAAAGTCTGGGGCTGCTCTAAGACCTCTTTTTCCCAAGAAAAACATCGGGTGTCGTGTGTATGAAACGACACCCGTTTCCCTTTTGACGGCATGATTTGAAGTCGGAGCCGTTTTCTAATATATTGACGCTCTTTGCTTGATCTTTTCGTCCCCGATGACGCGGGGTGCATATATACAGGATAAAAATAATGAGCCAAATACTTGGTGTTAAATTTAATGATTACGGGCAGGTGTATTATTTTACATCCGGTCCGTTCGTTGTCCGGGAAGGGCAGCATGTCATTGTCAAAACCGATCAGGGCATGGGACTGGGGAAAGTTATTCTCATTCGTCAGGCCCCGCAGGAAGAGGATGACAATGAAGGGCATAAGCCCATTTATCGTCTTGCCAATGACAAGGATATGGATTCCGTGGCGGAAAATGACGCGGTTTCCAAGAACGCATTCGCCTTTTGTCGCAAGTGTATTACTTCGCACAAATTGGGCATGAAGCTGGTGGATGTCGAAGTCTTTTTCGATCGATCGAAGATGGTGTTCTATTTTACGGCCCCCGGTCGAATCGATTTTCGGGAACTTATCAAGGATTTGGTTCGGGAATATCGGACTCGGATCGAATTACGGCAGATCGGTGTCCGTCATGAAACGCAAATGCTCGGCGCGATCGGCAATTGTGGACAGATTTGTTGTTGCCGTCGTTTCATGCGCAAATTTGTTCCCGTGACCATCAAGATGGCCAAGGAACAAAATCTGTTTCTCAATCCAACCAAAATATCAGGTATTTGTGGCCGTTTATTGTGCTGCCTCAGCTTTGAACAGGAGGGGTACGAGGAGTTCCATCGCCTGTGTCCGCGTGTCGGGAAAAAGTATTCGACATCGTTGGGACAGGTGAAGGTGTTGCGGTCCAATTTCTTCAAGAAAACCCTTTCGCTGCTCACCGAGAAGTTCGAGGAGCGGGAAGTTTCCATTGACGAATGGAATGAAATAGTTAACAAGCCGCCCAGTGAAGAGGCCCTGGCAGAAGCCAAGCCTCGGAACCAGCGAGCGAGACGTGGTGGCCGTCCGTCAAAGCAGGCTGCCTCCCGTCGCGATTCACGGCGGAGCAAGGAGACATCTGCGGAAAACGATGGTGACCAGGCTGCTCGGAACAAGCCTCGTCGAAACACCAAGAACGGAAGAGACAAAGGGGAACGGAAACGCGGCCCTCGTCAGGAACCTTCCGAAAAGAAAGCGCGTGAAGGCACGCCGGAGCGTTCTGTGCCCGAGGGGCAGAACGAATCTCATTCCGGCGATGAAAAATCGAAAAAAGGGCGCAGGCCCAGAAGGCGCAGGCGCAGGCCTTCCAAAAAATAGTTGCGCGGCAGACGGACTGTGTCCGTCACGACAAGGAGAATTGCATTGCGACGTTTTTATATCACCACGCCCATTTACTATGTAAACGCCAAACCCCATTTGGGACATGCGTATACCACCACTGTGGCCGATTCCCTGAATCGTTTTCACAGACTTATGGGCGAGGAGACCTATTTCCTGACCGGAACTGATGAGCACGGGGACAAGATTGTTCAAGCCGCGGAAGCGAACGACCAGACACCCAAGGAGTATGTTGATACCATCAGCAAGCTTTTTGAAGACCTCTGGCCGGATATGAATATCTCCAACAACGATTTCATTCGGACCACGCAGCCTCGTCACATCAAGGTCGTGCAGGAAATCCTGCAAAAAGTGTACGATGCAGGCGATATCTATTTCGGTGAATACGGCGGGCATTACTGCTTTGGCTGCGAGCGTTTCTATACGGAAAAAGAATTGGTTGACGGCAAATGCCCTGACCATTTGACTGTGCCAGAATATATTTCTGAGAAGAACTATTTCTTCAAAATGTCCAAGTATAAAGACTGGTTGATCGAGCACATCAACTCGCATCCCGATTTCATCCGTCCTGAACGGTATCGGAACGAGGTTTTGAGCCTGCTGGAGTCGGGCGAACTGGAGGACTTGTGTATCTCCCGTCCGAAATCCCGTCTGACTTGGGGAATCGAGCTGCCTTTCGACGATCAGTACGTCACCTATGTTTGGTTTGATGCACTTATCAACTATTTGGCTGCCCTTGGGTATCCTGATGGAGATAAATTTGCCAAGTTCTGGCCTGCGGCCAATCACTTGGTGGCTAAAGATATTCTCAAGCCCCATGCCGTGTTTTGGCCGACTATGCTCAAAGCCGCCGGTATCGAGCCGTTTCAGCACCTCAATGTTCATGGATACTGGCTGGTGGAAGACACCAAGATGTCCAAATCCATTGGCAACGTGGTGGAACCGTTGGCCATGAAAGATGCGTATGGATTGGACGCCTTCCGGTATTTTTTGCTCCGGGAAATGTCGTTTGGTCAGGATTCCAGTTTTTCCGAAAAAGCATTGGTTGGCCGTTTGAATGCGGACCTCGCCAATGATTTGGGCAACCTGTTTAGTCGAACGCTTTCCATGACGCACAAGTATTTTGGTGGAGCCATTCCTCGACCCGATGTGGAAGACATCGTCGATGCGGAGATCAAGAAGGTCGGCCAGCAAGCCATGGAATCCTTCCAGAGTTTCTACTCCGACTTCAAGTTTTCCCGTGCCCTTGAAGGGTTGTGGGAATTGGTCCGTGGGTTGAACAAATATATTGACGCGACCGCTCCTTGGACTTTGTACAAGGAAAAGAACATGGAGCGCCTTTCCACGGTCATTTATGTCCTGTTGGAAAATATGCGGAAGATCGCGGTGCATCTGTGGCCGGTCATGCCGGAATCGTCTGAAAAAATGTTGGATCAATTGGGAATGACGTTTGACCCAGAAAAGGTCAATTTGCCTAAGGAACTCGATGTGTGGGGACTCTTGGAATCCGGTAAGACGGTTGCCAAGACATCCAACCTGTTCCCTCGTGTCGAATTGACTGATCCTACGGACGAGAAGCCTGCCAAGAAGGCGAAAAAAGGCAAGAAATCCAAGAAACAGGACTCGGTGGATGAAGGCGTTTCAACGATCGAATTCGAAGATTTCCAGAAGCTTGATTTGCGCGTTGGCACGGTCAAGGAAGTGGAAAAACATCCGGATGCCGACCGACTGTTGCTGGTCCGCGTGGATACCGGCGATACGGAACTCCGTCAGGTTGTGGCGGGTCTCGCTGACTTCTTTGCTCCGGATGATCTGGTGGGCAAACAGGTTGTCGTGGTTGCCAACCTCAAACCTCGCAAGCTGCGGAAACAGATGTCTCAGGGCATGATCCTGGCTGTGAAGACCGAGGATGGTATGCAGTTGTTGACGCCTTCGGGCGAGGTTCCGGAAGGCAGCAAAGTCAGCTAGCCCGAGAGACTCCCAGTGTTTTGACAGGCCTTGGAAGCAACAGCTTTCAAGGCCTTTTTCGTGCTTTTCCCCCTGAGTTCCCCATGCTGTTTTGAGGTTTGGCAAATTCTTTGCATCGTGTTGGGGCGAGTGGCTGAACTGTCAAAAAAACGGCGGGAAGGGGGGGGCCATGCGGATCGAGCAACGGAAGAGCAGACGGAACAGTCGTCGCGAAAATGTGGAGACTTTTTCACGGTATGTGGTGCGTTTTGACGGATGCTGGAATGTCGATGTCCTGGAACAGCGTGTGCGGGATTCAGGTCTTGCAACTGTGGCATTTATCGACCCCGCCATGTTTCGGGATCACGCAAAGGTGACCGCAATGTGTCACGATTTTCGAGTCAGGGGGTTGCGAGTGCTGTGGAGTGCCACTCTTGATACAGTGCCAACCGGCGGATTGCTCAAGGCCATGCGATTGGCAGGGTGCCAACGGGTGGAGATGACACTTGATCCCGATGAAGCTGTGGAAGGACTGTTCTGGGCGCGTCATTATGGTTTTGATATCCAGATTCGCAATGTGGACGGGGCGTCGTATCTGACGGAAAAGATTTCATATACTGTGGCGGAGCGCGAGGCCATTGCCGATCGGCTTGCCGGGTTGCACGCCGCGCAGTTCGATTTGGCCGTGGCTTATTTGGGGGCGCGACGCTATGCGGATGTCATGCTGCCGCTTGGCAAGGCCATGACCCTTGGTTTTCCTCTGAATTCCTTATGTCTGAATCTCTTGGCGTGCCTGTCGGCGGCCAAGCAGTATCCGGACCAGGTCGCGGGGCTGTTGGCTCAAGCTGGCAACGGGTGTCCGCATCCAGTGATTTTCAGGAATCGGGCCTTGTTGAAATCCTGGCTTGAGAGTGGCGGAGACCTTCAGGGGGTGTGCCTTGAATTGGAATTGGCTGAAAGCGCATCTGTTTTTTACACAAGGTAGAGCAGTTGCAGTTCGGTTGGAGACGGGTTGAGATAATACTGCTGTGTGAGATACGGCTTTTGATATTTCCGTGCGTAATGGTTCAGGATGGTTACAGGTGTCAAAAGTGAAATCGTGCCGTTTTTGTATTCGGTTATCAACCGGATCAGCTCCTGTTTGTCTCCGGTATCCAACTGGTTTTTGAAGAATCCCATGGCATGAAACAGGACATCGCTGTTTTTCTTGGGAGTTGCTTGGAGTCTCATGGATTTGAAAAGTCGTGTGGCGTATTCTGTGAAAATCCCCTCGGTGTTTGACTGCGTCGCCTGTCCGAGCAGATGTCCCAATTCTCGATATCCACGCAGATCGTGTGCTCTGATTAACATCTTGTGTCGTGTGTGAAAATCAACGAGATTCCCGATATTTTCGCCTTTGGCGAGCATGGTGTGCCATCGGTGCGAAACGAAAACTCGTCGAATGAAATTTCTGCGAATGGCGGGAAGCCGAAGTCGGTCTGCTGTTTCCATGGGAAGTAGCGGGATGTGCTTCTTGAGGAGACGGACAAAGAATCCTTGTCCGGCGCGTGATGATGTGTGGTCTGGAGAATACGTTGGGATGCCTCGGAGTCCGCATGAAGGCGACTGTGCCCGGAGGATGAATCCATCAAGCGGGGCATTGACGAGATGAGGCATGATTCGGTCAGCCCAAGCGTTCATTGCCGTTGTCCAGTCTGTGCCGGATTGTCGGCCAATGAGATGAGTGCCTCCTGCCGAATTGACCTGGCGAAGTTGTTCTCTTGGAACATCCATCCCAGAACCAACCTCCGGACAAACCGGGAATAATTCGATGTGGTTTGCAAGAATATCAGATGGATAACATTCTCGTTTGTGTGATCCGTCCCAAAAAACTTTTTCGCCGAGAAGGCAGGCGCTGACGCCGATATTGGCTGTTTCGGACATGGTGGCCTCCAGAGGGTTATCTGGAGGGTATCACCAGTAACTTGTCCGAAACAAGGAGAATCGAAAAAAAGGCATCACATGAAAAAAGTCGCCTTGAGGCGACTTTGAAGTGAAATTTTTTGTGGTGGATTATGAGACCCGCATCCGTGTCCCCGGGCAACAACTGCACCGTGGGCCTTCATCCGATTCATTATCAACGGCGAGTATCTTTGCGGCTAAACCACAGCAGAGAACTATTTCCGAACCGCGCACACGAACTCGGCATCCGGTCGGGCCGCCTGTGAGAATTTCAACAGGACACCCGGGTGTCATGCCCATCGCGAGCATACGGGCGCGGGCTTGTCGTCCACCGTCGATCCCCGTGATTCGGACAACGGCTCCAGTCGGATATTGTGTCAAAGGCTTTTGCATTTCAATATGTCCTCTTAATAAAGCTTGAGAGTGAAATTAAGTCTCAACTAGCCTCCTGTCAATGGGAGAATTCCGTTTTTTGCTCCCGGGATTAAAGAAGAAATTAATCATACAAATTTAGGATGTTTTTAAGGGGTTTGTCGTTTTTCGATATCCTTTTCCCTATCGTGGTGTCATGGTGAAAAAAGATGGAGCCGTCTGTACCGTCGGCCCTTTTGAGGTGGTGGAACAAGGGCTTCCATGGGGTGTATTCCCTACGGGTGAGGGGGCACAAAACCATTGCTATTCGGGGGGTAAGCCTGTAATAAAGTGTGCTTGTCCGGCGGGTGGCGACGTTGCCTGATCGGACGGGGAGGCTCTCTGCGTTCCCGGCTTATAAAAAATGTCGTAACTTCAACTCTTTGGACGAGAATGCCCAGACGTACAGATATCAAGAAGATTATGTTGATCGGGTCCGGCCCGATTGTGATCGGCCAGGCGTGTGAATTCGATTATTCCGGAACCCAGGCGCTCAAGGCGCTCAAGGAAGAAGGATACGAAGTCGTTTTGGTCAACTCCAATCCCGCTTCGATCATGACGGACCCCGAGTTGGCCGATGCCACGTATATCGAGCCGATTGAGCCTGAGACTGTTGCCCGAATCATCGAAAAAGAGCGTCCCGACGCTCTTTTGCCGACTTTGGGGGGACAAACAGGGCTGAACACCGCTTTGGCCGTGGCTGAAATGGGTGTGCTGGACAAATATAATGTCGAGCTGATCGGTGCCGATATTCCGGTTATCAACAAGGCTGAGTCCCGTGAAGAATTTCGTGCGGCCATGGAAAAGATTGGTCTCGGTATGCCCGAAAGTGGCATTTGCCGGACGATGGCCGATGTGCGGGAATGGGGTGAAAAGATTCCATTTCCCATCATTGTCCGCCCTGCCTACACCTTGGGGGGTGCCGGTGGTGGCGTCGCATACAACATGGAAGAGCTTGAGGAAATTTGTTCTAATGGACTTGCCCTGTCCATGAAAAGCGAGATCATGCTTGAACGATCCATCCTTGGCTGGAAAGAGTATGAACTTGAGGTCATGCGGGATTCGAAAGATAATTGCGTGATTATTTGTTCCATCGAAAATTTGGATCCCATGGGCGTTCATACGGGCGACTCGGTGACCGTGGCCCCGGCCCAGACATTGACAGACGACGAATATCAAAAATTGCGGAACGCCTCTTTGGCAGTCATGCGGGAGATCGGTGTCGAGACTGGTGGGTCGAACGTCCAGTTTGCCATTAATCCCGAGGACGGAGAAATCATCATCATCGAGATGAACCCTCGAGTCTCGCGGTCATCTGCGCTCGCATCCAAGGCGACCGGATTCCCCATTGCCAAGATCGCGGCCAAGTTGGCCGTTGGCTATACACTTGACGAAATTCCCAATGATATCACTCGCGAAACAATGGCGTCTTTTGAGCCGGCCATTGACTACTGCGTTATCAAGATTCCCAGATTCACCTTTGAAAAATTCCCGGGCACCGAGGATTATCTGACCACGGCCATGAAGTCCGTTGGTGAGACCATGGCCATTGGCCGGACGTTCAAGGAAGCCCTGCAAAAAGGGTTGCGGTCGCTGGAGACCGGGCACATCGGGTTGGGAAAACAATTCGAGACCTGTGATATCGACAGAAATGAAATTTTACGGTTGTTGAGACGGCCGAATTCCCAGCGGTTGTTCGCCGTGCGTAATGCCTTGCGGTGTGGAATGACCGAGGACGAAATATTTGAAGCCACACAGATTGATCCGTGGTTCCTGCGCCAGTTCGTGGACTTGTTCGAAATGGAGAACAGCTTGATCGAATATGGCAAGCGTGAGGGCGTGTCCAAGGATGCCGAGGGCATGGAGGCCATACTCCGCAGGGCCAAGGAATGTGGATATTCTGACCCGCAACTGGCTGCCATGTGGCGCACCAGTGAAGACGCCATTCGTGTGTTGCGTAAGGATTTGGGTGTGATTCCGACCTATTATCTGGTCGATACTTGTGCCGCCGAGTTTGAGGCGTATACCCCGTATTATTATTCCACCTATGAAACCGGCCAGGAAAATGTCCGTGATGATCGAAAGAAGGTCGTCATTCTGGGTGGCGGTCCCAACCGGATCGGACAGGGAATCGAATTTGACTATTGCTGCTGTCATTCTTCCTTCACGTTGAAGGAATTGGGCGTGCAGTCCATCATGGTCAACTCCAATCCGGAAACCGTGTCAACCGACTACGATACCTCGGACAAACTTTATTTCGAGCCGTTGACTTTCGAGGATGTCATGAACATCATTGAATTCGAAAAGCCTGACGGAGTGATTGTCCAGTTTGGTGGGCAGACGCCGTTGAATTTGGCTTTGCGGCTCATGGATGCTGGTGTTCCCTTGATCGGAACCAGTCCGGACGCCATTGACCGCGCCGAAGATCGTGAACGGTTCAAGCAGTTTCTGAATATGCTGCATCTGAAGCAACCATCGAACGGAACGGCCATGTCCATGGTTGAAGCTCATGAGATTGCGGAAAGTCTAGAGTTCCCCTTGGTGCTGCGGCCGTCCTATGTTTTGGGTGGCCGAGGTATGGATATTGTCTACACCATGGACGAATTTGATCATTATTTTCGGCATTCGGCCCGTATTTCTCCCGAACATCCGACGCTCATCGATAAATTCCTTGAATACGCCATTGAAGTGGATGTTGACGCACTGGCCGACGGTGAGGACGTCTACATCGGCGGCGTCATGGAGCACATCGAGGAAGCGGGGATTCATTCCGGTGACTCGGCTTCGGTGTTGCCGCCGTATTCATTGAGCGGAGAACTTATTCGCGAGATCGAACGGCAGACCATTGCCATGGCCAAAGAGCTTGGCGTTGTCGGTCTGATGAATGTTCAGTTCGCCATTAAGGATAACGAAGTCTATATCATCGAGGTCAATCCTCGTGCTTCCCGGACCGTGCCTTTTGTGTCCAAGTCCACCGGCGTTCCTTTGGCCAAACTCGCTACACGCGTCATGCTTGGTGAGAAGTTGAAGGATTTGAAGCCCAAGGAGATGCGCAAACGGGGGCATGTGTCTGTCAAGGAATCCGTGTTCCCGTTCAGTCGTTTCCCCAATGTTGACGTGCTGCTTGGACCAGAGATGCGTTCTACCGGCGAAGTCATGGGTATTGATCCGAGTTTCGGACTGGCGTACATGAAAGCGCAGTTGGCAGCGGGACAGAAGCTTCCATTGGAAGGCAAAGTGTTCATGTCCGTGAATGATTGGGACAAGTCCAAAATCGTTCTGGTCGCTCGTGATTTTGAAGCCATGGGATTCAAGGTCTGCGCCACGGGCGGGACCGCCGATTTCCTGGCGAGTAAGGGCGTCAATGTTGAAAAGGTCCACAAGGTCCATGAAGGTCAGCGACCACACGTTGTCGATCATATCAAAAATGGTGAAATCGATCTGGTTATCAATACCCCGTCTGGCAAGAAGACGGTGGGTGACGCCAAGATGATTCGTCAGAACACGCTGTTGTACGATATTCCGTATACCACCACTGTTTCCGGTGCCAAAGCCATTGCTCAGGCCATTCTTGAAGTAAAAGAAACCGGGCTGAAAGTTCAAAGCCTGCAAAAATATTACGGTTAATCACCGGATAGGACAGAGAGTTTTTCCATGAAAAAAGAGTATTGCGGTCTTTTCGGAATATACGGCAACAAAGAAGCCGCCAGAATGACCTACTTCGGTCTGTATGCCCTCCAACACAGAGGGCAGGAGTCCGCAGGTATTGTCACTTGGGATGGTGAAAAGATCCGCGAACAGAAGGGAATGGGCCTTGTCGCCGACGTTTTTAACGAACGGCACCTCAGCAAAGAATTGAAGGGTTCCATCGGCATGGGGCATATCCGGTATTCCACCACAGGCGCATCACTCATTCGGAATGCGCAGCCGTTTCGGGTCCGTCATGGTGATCTGCAATTGGCCGTGGCCCACAATGGGAACTTGGTGAATACCTTTGAATTGCGTGCTGAACTTGAAGCCAACGGGTCGATTTTTCAGACCACCATGGACACCGAAGTCTTTGCACATCTGATCATCAAATATCTGCACGAATCCAAGTCCATTGAGGAAGCGATCGGCAAGGCCTGTGGCAGGGTGCGCGGTGCGTATTCCATGCTGATCCTCGCCAATGACAAATTGATCGCGATCAAGGACCCCAACAGTTTCCGCCCCTTGGCCTTGGGCCGTGTCGGGGAGTCGTATGTGTTCGCATCCGAGACCTGCGCATTTGATTTGATCGAGGCCGAATACCTGCGTCCGTTGGAAGCGGGGGAGATGGTGACTGTTCACAAGGGAAAGCTCACCTCGTATCGGTTTGCCGAGAAGCGGAAGACAAGCAAATGTATCTTTGAATTGATTTATTTTGCCCGTCCCGACTCCTATGTGTTCGGGGATGTGGTGTATGAACGCCGCAAGGCCATGGGTGTCATGCTCGCCAAAGAGGCCCCGGTGGATGCTGACATGGTGATGCCGTTCCCCGATTCCGGGAACTACGCGGCTGTCGGATATTCTCAGGAATCCGGTTTGCCGTTGGAATTGGCCATGATCCGGAACCATTATGTGGGGCGGACATTCATTCAGCCATCACAGGACATGCGTGATTTTTCCGTGCGGGTGAAGCTCAATCCCGTGAAATCAATGATTAAGGGAAAGCGTATTGTCATTGTTGAAGACTCCATTGTTCGCGGAACGACCATTCGTGCTCGTGTCAAGAAGTTGCGTGAATTGGGCGCGCGCGAAATTCATTTGCGTGTCAGTTGTCCCCCCATTAAGAACCCCTGTTTCTACGGGATCGATTTTTCCAGCAAGGGAGAACTGATCGCGGCCAACCATTCGCCTGAGGATATTGCCCGTTTCATGGATATTGATTCGTTGCATTATCTGACAATTCCCGGCCTGTTGAATTCCGTCTCCAAGAATGATTGGTGCCTGGCTTGTTTCAACGGCAAGTATCCTATCCCGTTGGGGAACAAAATGGGGAAAGATTGCCTTGAAGCTGAGTCCGACGACGATCAAGAATTGTACTAACGGAGCGTGTGAATTATGACATGCACGACCGGAAGAACGGATTGGTTGAATTTGGCCTGTGAAGTCCTGGATATCGAAATCCAGGGCTTGTCAGCGGTCAAGGGACAGTTGGGTGAATCTTTTGTTCAGGCCCTGACGGCTATGGCAGAGTGCTCGGGGCGAGTGGTTATCACCGGAGTCGGCAAGTCCGGTCTGGTGGGGCGCAAGATTGCGGCCACGTTGTCCAGCACCGGCACCCCCGCTTTTTTCTTGCACCCGGTTGAAGGTGCGCATGGCGATATGGGGATGATCCGCAAGGAGGATGTGGTGATCGCCATGTCCAATTCGGGCGGAACGGATGAGGTGAATACCATTATCCCGGTGTTGCAATCGCTTGGAGCCACGGTCATTGCCATGACATCCAATACAGCGTCCGCCATGGCTCAGCTCTCAGATATTACAATTCAGGTCAGGGTACCGCGTGAAGCGTGTGCTCTTGGTCTGGCTCCGACTGCGTCTACCACCGCGCAACTGGCGGTGGGTGATGCGTTGGCCGTCTGCCTTATGGAGTGGAAATCCTTTGGCAAGGATGATTTCAAGAAATTTCATCCCGGCGGCACGTTGGGACAAAGGCTGGCCATTTGTGTGGATCAGCTCATGCATACGGACAATCTGCCTTCGGTTCGAGAACACGTTTCGTTGACCACAGCCCTTGAAGTGCTCAATGAAGGGGGGCTTGGCTTGGTGACTATCGTGGATGCAGCCCGGATTCTCAAAGGGGTGTTTTCCGATGGTGATGTCCGTCGTTTAGTCTGTGACAATGCGCTGGATGGTGATCAGACCATCAGCGAAGTCATGACAACTTCGCCACGGCGTGCGGTTGCCGGAGATAGCTCCGCGCATGTGTTGGATGTTATGGAGCGGAATGAAATCACGGTGTTGCCGGTAGTCGGTGATGACGGAACTTTGGCCGGAATGATTCATTTGCATGACTTGCTTGGCAAGGGCGAATTGCGGTTTTCCAATGGACGAGACAGGGAAGCCGGATAGCCGGTAGGTAGGTGACCGTGTCTCAAAATCGGAATGACGATGCTGATGTTTGTCGACGGTGCTCGCTTCAAGGAGCGACCTGTTGTCAGATAACGGCGGGTCAGGAAGAATTCTGTTTCCCTCTTTCCCCGGTTGAAAAGGAACGCATTCAAGAGCATGTTCCATGGACTGGCGGCTTTGCGCTTTCGACCAATTCAACGGCATTTATCGAATTTGCCTGCCGGTTGTTTCCTGGTGAGGAAGACGCTGTGCGCGTGGTTTTTCCTCATGGAAAAGAACATGTTCGCCTGGCGGTTGATGCGTCGGGAGTCTGTCGGTTTCTTGGCCCGAAAGGGTGTACGATCCCTCGGGAAGCGCGGCCATACTATTGTCGTTTGTTTCCCATTTGGATGGTGGGGCGTGACGTGATATTTTTTGATTCTCCAACCTGTCTGGCCCGACAGGAAGGCAGAACACTTGTCCGAATGCTCGATCGGCTTGAAATGAGCAGGGCTTCGGTCAAAGATCTGTATGGGCGATTGCGGCTCGTATGGGGACTTCCGCCACAGAAAGGCGCATGTCGGGTCACTCAAAAATTTTGACGGATAGGTTTATGAAAGTACTGAAGATACTGCTTGTTATATGCCTTGTATGTACGTTGGCCGGAGTGGGTGGTGCTGTCTGGATTTACAATTGGGCTGCCAAGGATTTGCCCGGGTTCAAAAATATCACGGATTATAATCCGCCGCTGGTAACGACAGTTTACGCCAAGGATAACGAAGTTCTTGGATATTTTTATAAGGAAAAGCGTTTCTTGGTGACATTGGACCAAATGAGTCCGTGGTTGCCCAAGGCGTTTCTCGCATCAGAAGATGCCAGTTTTTACGAACATGACGGCGTGGATATGACTGCCATTGCCCGTGCATTCATTGCGAATCTCAAGGCTGGCCGGACCCGTCAGGGCGGATCCACCATCACACAGCAGATCATCAAACGACTGTTGTTGACCTCGGAGCGGAGCTATCAGCGGAAGCTCAAGGAAGCGATTCTCGCTTTCCGGTTGGAGAATTATCTGACCAAGGAAGAGATTCTGACCATCTATCTCAATCATATTTTTCTTGGCGCTCATTCCTATGGTGTGGAGGCTGCATCTCGGACATATTTTGCAAAACACGCCAATGAGTTGACCATTGCCCAAGCCGCCATGCTGGCCGGATTGCCACAGGCTCCTACCAGATACAATCCCTATCGGAACATGCATTTTGCCCGACAACGTCAGGAATACGTGCTTGGACAGATGCGGTCACTTGGGTGGATTACCGAGGCGCAGTATCAGGAAGCCATGGATGAGGAAATCGAACTCGAATCCATGCCTGATCCTTCATGGAAGGTCGGTGCCTACTATCTTGAAGAAGTACGGCGTTGGCTGGTGGCTGAATACGGTGAAGATGCGACCTATAATGGTGGTCTGACCGTGACTACTCCGTGTGATTTGAAACATCAGCGTGCTGCGGAAAAAGCGGTCAAGCGTGGTTTGCTTGATTCTGCCAAGCGGCGTGGATGGACCGGACCGCTTGAGAATGTTTCGTCTGCCGATATGGAGGCTGTGCTTGAACAGGGACCGCAGGATACCGAATCCATCATGGACACGACTCGGCTGATGAAGGCCTATGTTACCAAGGTTCAGAGGGATACGGTGTCGGTCAACTTCGGGGTATTCAAGGGAATTATTCCGATCAAATCCATGTGGTGGGTCCGTGAGCCGGATATCAGAAAATCGCATGAAGACGTTCCCAACCCCAAAGACGCTCGCAAAATCCTTGAGAAAGGGGATGTGGTGTGGGTGACCGTTGCCAAGGCTCCCAAGGAGGAAAATGGCATCTGGACACTTGATCTCGAACGGGAACCCAAGGTTCAGGGGGCCATGGTTTCCATTACGCCGGATACTGGCGAGGTGGTTGCGTTGGTTGGTGGGTATGACTTTGAGAAAAGTCAGTTCAACCGAGCCTCACAGGCCAAGCGTCAGCCCGGGTCGGCCTTCAAGCCCATCGTGTATTCGACCGCGCTCGACAATGGCTTCACGCCGTCCACGCTGGTTTTGGATGCACCGATCGTGTATGCGAACGATGCGGAAGGAAAATTGTGGCGACCGCAGAATTTTGAAGGAACGTTTGATGGGCCTATTTTGTTACGGACGGCATTGGTCAAGTCAAAGAACCTCTGCACCATCCGTGTGGCGCAAAAGATTGGTATCCGTAAGATTATCGAACGGGCCAAGGCCATGGGACTTGATACGGAATTCCCGCACGACTTGTCCGTGTCCCTCGGGTCCGCCAGTGTGTCGTTGATGAACTTGTGCGAGGCATATACCGCTTTTCCCCGAGGCGGCTCTTATGTGAAGCCGCGCACGGTTTTGTCCGTGAAGTCCGCTTGGGGCGAGGATTTGTATACCTCGGCTCCCGAAGTATCCGACGCCATCAGTCCCCAGACCGCGTTTATTTTGTCCACCCTCATGAAACAGGTGGTTTCGAACGGGACCGGGTGGCGCGCCCGAGTCTTGAAACGCCCTGTGGCAGGCAAGACCGGCACGTCGAATAATGAGCATGATGCCTGGTATATGGGTTTTTCTCCTTATCTGTTGACCGGCGTCTATGTTGGATTTGACGAATTGACGCCCATGGGCAAGTGGGAAACCGGTTCTCGTGCTGCCAGTCCCTTGTGGGTCAAGTATCGTCAGGCCGTGGAAAAAGACTATCCGTATGAAGATTTCACCGAACCGCCGGGAATTGTTATGGTCCGGGTGGATGCCAAGACCGGCAAGCTCGCATCACCTTCATCGGCTAAGGAATTTTTCTTGCCCTTCAAGGTTGGATCGGAGCCGACGGAAATGGCCCCTTCCAGATCAGGCGGCGGGAGTGGAGACGGACCTGTTTCTGATGATGATTTGTTCAAGCAGACCTTCTAGCAGGGGGTGACCCATGGAACTCGATCTGTATCACGTTGACGCATTTGCGGACACGATCTTCAGTGGCAATCCTGCTGCGGTTATTCCGCTGCCCGAGTGGTTGCCTGATGAACTGATGCAGAACATTGCTCGGGAAAACAACCTGTCTGAAACCGCGTTTTTTGTGCGTAATGGTGCGTATTTTGATCTGCGATGGTTTACGACAGAGGGTGAAGTGGACCTGTGCGGTCATGCTACCATGGCGAGTGCGCACGTCCTGTATGAACACCTTGAATATACCGATTCCGTGGTGATTTTTGAAACTCAAAGCGGACGGTTGCTTGTTGAACGCGAGAACACGTTCTATTCCATGGATTTTCCGGCCTGGCCCGTGCAGGAAATACAGGTGACGGAACGCGTGGCCGCTGCTCTTGGAGCACGGCCTGAGCGATTGTACATGGGGCATCGCGATATGATGGCCGTGTTCGAGACGGAAATGCAGGTTCGAAATTTGGCCCCGAATTTCCATTTGCTCGCCAAGGTTGACGGGCTGTGCATCGTGTGTACGGCACCCGGAATCAACCATGATTTCGTGTCTCGATTTTTTACGCCGGATGTGGGACTTCCTGAAGATCCGGTAACCGGGTCGGCTCATTGCATGTTGGTCCCATATTGGGCGGACCGGCTTGGACGGTCGGTCCTGACTGCCTATCAGGCCTCTGCCCGTGGTGGTGTCCTGTCTTGCGAGGCTTTGAGCGATCGCGTTAAGCTCTCCGGTCAGGCCGTGACGTTCATGAAAGGTGTCATTGCTTTATAACGGAATGAATGTCTGAAATGAAAAGCCTCCGAATCGTGTGATTCGGAGGCTTTTTTTTGTCATTTTTTGCTGATTACAGCAATTGAAGTTTCCAGTTGAAATCACTGGTCCGTTGCGGGCGGGGCACGGCTTTGGGCCATTCTTCCTTGAGCGTGATGAATGTTTTGAATCCGAGTCGTTCCAATTTACGGACTTCTTTGCTCAGATCGAGTTCCCAGCCTGGATAAATCCAGTTGTTTTGGCCGTGTTGGCGAACAAAGGAGACTTCATGCATGGGGCTTTTGATGGTCTCATTGAAGATGACCGATTCCGATTGGAATCGGGCAATGCCGAAGGGCCAGAGTCCCTTGATGACATAGCCCAGTGACATGGGCGGATGCTGCGACAAGGCTTCAATATCTTCGAACGGCAGTTCAGGACTGATGATGGCCGAAGAGAATCCCAAGTCCTTGAGGACGCCGAGGGCGAGCCGGTTGGCGATATTGCAAAATGGTCCCGCGATCAGCGTGGCGTTCTTGCGATCTTCAAAGTACGCAGCCTGCCAGGGAGCGTTCAGGACAAATTCCCGTGCGCCTTTTTTGACGGCTTCTTTGATGAGAGAGCGATATTTTTTATCCTCATCCGGCCAGATGACGGGCGGAAGCCACCATTGAGAACGAACAACCGATGCCTGTGGCACCTTGCTGACTGTGAATTTTTCCAGCCAGAAAGCGGTCTTGTTGTATATGCGACCACGGGGCGGCTGACGAAAAACATTGATTAATTCGGATTGTGTCCGTTTTTTGTTTCGGGACGCTGCCTTGGGCCATGTCGGTGTGAAATGGGACTCCTTGGCTTCAGGAGCCGGGAAGAATTCCAATTCCTTGTCTAGGGCATTGACGAGTTTGGTTAATTCCGGTTCTCGTCGATCAACCAGAAAAACCTTGGTTCCGGTCGGCAGAGCCGGACCGCGTTGTTGTTTTGAAAACGGAATGTCCATCCGACCGCGTTTGGGGACGCGACGGCGGATGGGAATGGTTCGGTGTCCGGGCTGATCTTCATAACCGATTCGGATGAGATCGCCGGGATGCAGCGGTTCCCGAGGTTGGAAAAATGGTTTTTTTTGGTCTCGTTTGATTTCTCCGATAAACCGTCCCGAGCTGGTTTCCTGATTGGGTTGAACCGGCTGGAATGGGCGTTGCGGCAGAAAGATGGAGTGGCTTGTGGGACGGCCAAGGGCTTGATCCAGCAATTCCTGTGCTGCTTTTTTGAGCTTGGCATCATTGGGGTTGTCCCGAAGCATCTGATACGCCTTGACCGTGTAGAAGACGTAATGCGGTCCTTTTTTGCGGCCTTCAATTTTCCAGGCAGCCACTTGCGGCATGGACAGCAGTGGTTTGGTCAAGAGGTCCAGTGAAAGGTCGGAGCAGGAGAAGAGGCGTTCAGGATCTTTTTTATTTTGAGTGTACAGGCGACGACACGGCTGGACACACCGACCGCGCAATCCTGATTTTCCTCCAAGATAACTTGACCAGTAACATCGTCCCGAGACACAATGACAGAGCGCGCCATGGACGAAAATTTCCAGGTCCAGATTCTTGGGGCACGATTCGGCCATGAGCTTGACTTCATCCAGATTCAGTTCACGAGGAAGCACCACGCGTGATGCGCCGAGCTTCTTGGCTGTGGCAAGTCCGGATGGATGGCTGATATTGGCCAGGGTGGAGAGATGCAACTCGCCGCTGAACCCGACTTGTTTTGCCAGTTCGAGCATGGCCAGATCCTGCACGATGAGTGCATAGGGCTTGACGGTTCGCTGTAAACGGTCGATAAGCCGCCCTGCGGATTCCTGATCGCCGGGTTTGACCAGCGTATTCATGGCCACGTAGGTTTTGGTCCCTCTGTCCCTGCCAAGGCTTGCCAGTTGCGCAAGCTCACTGATAGAGAAGTTCTTGGCCTGCATCCGGGCCGAAAAATGTTTCAGGCCGACGTAAATGGCGTCCGCTCCGGCGGCCACGCCGGCGAGGTAGGAGTGTTTGTCCCCTGCGGGGGCCATAATTTCAGGTATATGTTTTTTACTCATAAGGTGTCTCTATGTCCTTGAGGAATTGCCGCAATGTAAAGGTATTGGAAGTTTCCCCGGTCGGTCAATCAAAAGCTGCGGGTGAATTCTTCGAGTTGAAGCTTGAATATCCGGATTGGGACGGGTGGAAGCCCGGCCAGTTTGTCATGATCCGTCCGGTTGATTGGGAGCTGGACCTGATGTGGGGCAGACCGTTTTCCATCTGTTCCGCAGACGGGAAGTCACTCACTTTGTTTATTCAAAATGTGGGGCGCGGCACCAGTCGCATCGCCCAACTTCAGCCCGGCGATACGGTCGCCATGTGGGGACCGCTCGGCAATTCGTTTGCAATGGAGCCGGAAACGCCGACCCTGCTGCTCGCCGGGGGAATCGGCATCGCACCTTTTCGCGGTTATGTCGAGTCTCATCCGCATCCGGAAAATTTGCAACTTTTTTTGGCACACCGGCTTCCCTTGGAGTGTTACCCCTTTGAAACCTTGTCAAAAAAGGTGGAAGGGCAATGTATTATTGAAGAAAAACCGGAAGACCTTCAACGAATTATCGCTGCCATGAAGGATTTGATCCGCGAGTACGCTGAAAAAGACGGGCTGATTTTATCGTGTGGCCCGACTCCTTTCATGAAAACCGTACAACGTTTTGCCAACGAATTCGGTGCACGCGCTCAGGTTTCGTTGGAAAATCGCATGGCGTGCGGTGTGGGGGCCTGTCTTGGATGTGTGACAAAAGACGGTGACGGCCATCATGTGCAGGTCTGTAGCAAAGGGCCTGTCTTTTGGACTGATAAAGTGGAACTCTAGGGAGTTTGTTTTATGGATATGCATGTTTCTTTCGGCGGACTTGACTTGAAAAATCCGGTCATGACCGCCTCCGGAACCTTCGGTTTTGGGCTGGAATTCGCTCCCTACGGCAATCTGGAGCAGCTTGGTGGGTTCGTGGCCAAGGGCGTGTCTCTCAAGCCGCGTGAGGGCAATCCCATGCCGCGTATCGCGGAGACACCGTGCGGGATGCTCAATGCAATCGGCATCCAGAATCCCGGGGTCGAGGCGTTTGTCACCAAGGCCCTGCCAGCTTTGGCCGGAAAAGACGTGGCTGTTGTGGCCAACCTTTATGCCTGTGATGCCGAAGAGTTCGGCGAATTGGCGGGCGTCCTGGCCGGAGAAGATGGTGTGGCGGCGTTGGAAGTCAATGTTTCCTGCCCCAACGTCAAGGAGGGCGGTATCGCTTTTGGTCAGGATCCGGCTCAGATCGGCAAAGTGACCGAGGCGGTGAAGAAAAAGGCGGGTGGCAAGCATGTGATGGTCAAGCTGTCGCCTAATGTGACTGATATTACGGTCTGCGCCCGGGCTGCGGCTGAAGGTGGCGCGGATTCTGTGTCTCTCATCAACACCTTGTCCGGCATGGCTGTGGATATCAGAAATCGGCGGCCTCGAATTGCCAATGTCATTGCAGGGCTGTCCGGTCCGGCAATCAAGCCGGTGGCTTTGCGGTGCGTCCATCAAGTGGTGCAGGCCGTGGATATCCCTGTGGTAGGAATCGGGGGCATTGCTTCCGCCGAGGATGCGCTTGAATTCATTCTGGTTGGAGCCCATGCCGTGCAGGTTGGCACTGCGAATTTTCTGCGTCCTGATTTGGCTTTTTCGCTGGCAGACGAGATGGCAATGATGCTCAAAGAGCTGGGGGCGGAAAGTCTGGAATCCTTTAGAGGAAGCCTTCAATGTATTTTTTAAAGAAAAAGCATTTTTTTACTTGCCAAGGTCCATCATATTGGATAGTTACTTCCTCTCAGCGCGGAGAGGTGTCCGAGTCCGGCTTAAGGAGCACGCCTGGAAAGCGTGTAACGGGGTAACTCGTTCGGAGGTTCGAATCCTCTCCTCTCCGCCACGCAAGCAGCAAGCCCCATCGATATATCGATGGGGCTTTTTGTTTTGACGCGTATGGCCTGATGACGTAACTTCAGTATACAGTTCACAAAAGTATTTGTGCCGAGGGACAGAATATAATCGTCTGAAATGTGGGGCTGTCATAGAGTGCTGTTTGATCTATACTGACGGGAGTGGATTCCGGCGAGCTGGAATAGTGTGAGTGATACGGCAAGAGAGGGACTGGTGAAGTTTTTATCCCGGCCACGACAGCGAGGAAACAGATCGCTTGTACAACATTTGACGGTCAGTCTGGTGTGTGTGCTCGCCGCGACTGCTTTGGCCATTTCTTCCGTCATTTTTCTTGTCTTATATGAAAAATCGCAAACGCAGTTTGAACAACGATCAAACGAAGCGTTGACGCATTTGTCCAACAGCCTCGAGTCCTATCTGTGGCACATGGAAGAAGAATCTGTCGTTAGCCTGTGCGAGGCCTTTTCCAAAATTGATATTGTCGTTTTCATCAATGTTGTCGATCACCGTGGCAACGAGGTCTATTCCTTTGGGACGATCGAAGAGGGAGAGACGATCGTCAAGGAAAAGAGCATCCAATATGAGAATGTCGAAGTCGGATACATCCGGCTCGGTCTGACTCCGAGTGTTTTTGAGGAAAAGGTCTTTGCGACGACTTGGATCAGCCTCTTGTCTTTATTGTTCGTGGCCATTGTGCTCGGGGTGTTTACCAAATTGGTGCTCGACAAGAATTTGCGATTGCCGTTGGGCCAATTGATTAAGCGGATCGACAGTATTTCTGCGGGAGAATATGACCAGCACGAGGAAGTGGACAACCTGTTGGAGATGAGTACGATTCTTTCGAAGTTCAATGAAATGGCCGGAAAGGTCCGCTTTCGCGAAGACCAGTTGCGATTGAGCGAAGAAAAATATCGGCGATTGTTTGAAACCACGACCGAAGGGATCATTGTCATCGACAAGAACAGGCGGTTGACCATGGTCAACAGTGTGCTGGCAACCATGCTTGGATGTACTGAGATGGAATTGTACGGCAAGCCCATCAGGGAATTGTTGCATCCTGATGACCTGGACCATCATGATCTTGAAATGGAAAAACGGGTTCAGGGCTATTCGGCGCAGTATGAGCGGCGTTTTGTTCACAAGGACGGGCATATTGTCTGGACGATCGTTTCATCAAGTCCCATGCTCGGTATGGATGGGGCCTTTGAAGGATCGTTCGGGATGATTACCAATATTTCCGATTTGCGGAAGGCGCAGGCTGAATTGAAGATCGCCTATGATGAGATGGAACAGCGCGTCATTCATCGGACAGAGGAATTGAACAAGACAAACCGGTTGTTGACGTCGGAAATCCATATTCGCAAGCAGACCGAAAAAGCCATTATTGATGCCAAGGAAGCGGCAGAAGAGGCGACCAAAGCCAAGAGCGAATTCCTCGCCAATATGAGTCATGAGATTCGCACGCCCATGAATGCGATTATCGGCATGACACATCTGACGAAGATGACCGACTTGTCCGCCACGCAGAAGGATTATCTCAACAAGATCGATATTTCCGCCAAATCATTGCTTGGTATCATCAACGACGTGTTGGATATGTCCAAGATCGAAGCGGGGATGCTTCGAGTTGAATCTGTCGGGTTTTCCATCAATCAGGTCCTGGAGCAATTGACCACCATTATTTCACCACGTGCGAGTGAAAAGAAGCTCGAATTCCTTATTAATGTGGACACGGATGTGCCAAATATGGTTGTGGGTGACTCCATGCGGTTGGCGCAGATCCTGATTAATCTTTGCAACAATGCGGTCAAATTCACTGAGAACGGTGCGGTTGTCCTTTCCATTCTCCCCCTTGAACTGGATGCAACGCAGGCCTCGTTACGGTTCATGGTCAAAGATGATGGAATAGGAATTCAGGAAGATCAGATCGAAGAACTTTTTCAGCCATTTACCCAGGCGGATGCCTCCACCACCCGGAAATATGGCGGGACTGGATTGGGACTCAACCTGTGCAATCAGTTGGTCAGTCTGATGGGTGGGAAGATCGGTGTGGAAAGTGAACCGGGCAAGGGAAGTCTTTTCTGGTTTGAAATAACAGTCCCCATTGCCACCTCGCAAGAGGAGCAGGTTTTGCTCCCGAGTGAGTTGCAGGGAAAACGGGTTCTGGTGGTGGACGACAACGCGACGTCTCAGGTTATTTTGAAAGGCATGTTGGAGCATATGGGACTTCAGGTCTCCCTCGCTGATTCGGGTGAGGAAGCCATTGATCTGCTTCGACTGTCCGCTGAAGACGGAAAGTATGATCTTTTGGTGATTGATTGGCGAATGCCGGGGATGGACGGGGTAGAAACTGCGCGGGCCATTGCAGCCGATGCGGCCATCGTGTCCAAACCACCCATGTTCATGGTTTCGGCTTACGGGAATGCCTCCTTGGTGAAAAAAACCAATGAAATGGGGTTCAAGGGATTGTTGTTCAAGCCTATCAACCAATCGTTCCTGTTCAATCTTGTGGTGGAAACATTGGGCAAGGATATGGTCACAAGCGGCGATACCACGGTGTGCGAAGTCGTGACAGATTCTTTGGGTGGAACCCGAATTTTGCTGGTGGAAGATAATGAGATCAATCGTCAGGTGGCCATGGAGATATTGTCCTCCGCGAATATTCAGGTCTTTGAAGCCACTAATGGGCAAGATGCACTGGACTTTCTTGAAAAGACCGAGGTTGATCTGGTTTTGATGGATGTTCAGATGCCTGTCATGGATGGGTATGAAGCGACCCGCCGTCTTCGGAAGCAGGAGCGGTTCCGGGAGTTGCCCATTATTGCCATGACGGCGCACGCTTTGGTCGAAGATATTGAAAAGAGTCGGTCTGCCGGTATGAATGGGCATGTTGCCAAGCCGTTTGATCCAGAAGATTTGTTTCAGGTCCTGTCACAGTGGATCGGACAAGGAAGGGATACGGAAGCACTGTCTTCGTTTGGCGCGGAGGATGCCGTTGCCTGTTCAACGCTGCCCGCATCCCTGGCCGGTATTGATCTTCAGCTTGGATTGAGACGCGCTCGTGGCAATCAGGAATTGTATAAGAATCTTCTGTTGTTGCTTGATGAAAAGTACGCAGATGCCGGGGAAAAAATTGAAAAGGCGTGGTCGGTGGAAGAGTTCGAGAAGGCGGTCGCTCTTGCCCATTCGGTCAAGGGCACATCCGGGATGCTCGGGGCCATGGAATTATTTGAATCTGCCGGGGAGTTGGAACAGGCACTGACCGATCACGCGGAGAATGTGCCAGAAAAGGTGCGTCAATTTACCGAATATTTATCCACGGTCATACAGAGTATTGCCGTTATCAAGCGAGTGGAGTGCACCAAGACCGTCTTGAAACAGGCTGGTGACGAAGCCGACTCTGAAACCTTGCTGGCATCGCTTGATGCGTTGAAAGGGCCTTTGTCCGAAGGAGCACCAGTGGAATGCCGTAAACAGGCAAAGGCGGTGCAGGCGCTTGTCTGGCCCGGTGAATTTCACGATGATATCGCTCGAATCTTGAAACTCGTGGCAGAGTATGACTTCAAGAAAGCCCTTGGTCTTGTGGAGGACCTGGAACACCGTCTTATATAAAGTGCCGCATCATAGCCCATGAAAAAAGGCGCGTTCAAATTTGAACGCGCCTTTGAGTGGAAACCGGATACCCGGTAACAACCAATACCGCTGCTTCCTTTCGGACCTGACGGAGTTCTCAGCGCAACCGCCACCCGGCTTCCCTCATTCGGGAAGAGGTTAACTACAGCGTTTTTGGAGCTTCGTCAACTCTTCACAGCCCCCTTTGCTTCATATATTCACTTTTGTTGACAGATTGAACGTGTGGATTTCCTTTTCCTACGATTTTTACGGGTATGGTGTCAGATGAAGTGTGGGTTTATTGCGGAGTATATTGAACGGTATTTTATTGTCATTACTGTTGTGTTGTCCGGGGTCGCTTTGACCTATCCTCCATCGTTTACGTGGATCAAACCTCATATTCCCCTTGGATTGGGCATTATCATGTTTGGGATGGGGTTGACGCTTGAATTCGAGGATTTTCGAGATATAATGCGCAAGTGGCCTCTTGTTGGCCTTGGGGTGATCTTACAATATACGCTTATGCCCTTGCTTGCGGTGGGGATAGCTTTTGTCTTGAATATCCCCCCGGAAGCGGCCATTGGCCTGATTATCGTCGGAGCGTGTCCGGGGGGAACCGCGTCTAATGTGATTGTCTATTTGGCCAAGGGCAATGTACCGCTGTCTGTGACCTTGACGTTGGCATCAACCTGTCTGGCACCGCTTTTGACGCCGATCATCGTGTATCTGTTGGTGCAAAAACAGATTCAGCTCGATTTTTGGGGAATGGTCCAGTCGGTTTTCTGGATTGTTGTTTTTCCCATGCTTGACGGACTGGTTCTGCGCCGACTTTTTCGTAAAAGGCTGGAGCCAATTCTGCGTTTTTTCCCTTCCCTCTCCATTTTGGTCATCGCTGGACTCATTGCCTGTATTATTGGATTGAATCAGAAAACTTTGCTCGCCATGCCGGTTTTGGTCTGTCTGGCCGTCATTATTCATAATGGGTGCGGGCTTGTCGCAGGGTACGGGTTGGCTCGGTTGGCCCGGTGCTCCAAGCGGGATGCGCGGACCATTGCTATCGAAGTGGGGATGCAGAATTCCGGCCTTGGCGTGGCGTTGGCCGTGAAATATTTTGGTGCGCTCAGTGCGTTGCCCGGGGCGTTATTCAGTTTGTGGCACAATCTGTCGGGGGTCGCTTTGGCTCGGCGGTGGAAACAGGAGGCAGACGAACGATAATTCGGTGCCGTGATTATAAATTTTGTCGTATGATTCTTGACAGGTGTTACAAATACTGTATTAGTAACATCGATCGATCACGAAAATGGAACTTGTACTCATCAAACAGGAGAAGAGTGACGATGAATGGATTGAGAATCGTACTGGCAATGGTCTGTGTATTGTGGGCGACAACAGCGTCTGCTCATTTTGGTATGTTGATTCCTGATACGGATGAAACCACGCAGCAGAAACGGACTGTCGAATTGACATTGTCCTTTTCTCATCCATTTGAATTGCAGGGCATGGAATTGGAAAAGCCTGCCAAATTTTTCGTGGTTGTCGATGCCGAGAAATCACAGGATTTGCTGGCGACCCTGACGCAAACCCAGATCATGGGCCAGACCGGCTGGAAAACTTCGTACACACCAAAAACACCTGGAATGTATACTTTTGTTTTTGATCCGGTCCCATATAAGGAAGACGCGGAAAATAACTACATTCGTCACATCACCAAGGTTGTTGTAGACGGCTTTGGCGAAGGAGAAGGGTGGAATACTCCATTGGGTCTTGAGACGGAAATCGTGCCGCTCACACGGCCCTTTGGCAATTATGCCGGGAATGTCTTTCAGGGCATTGTTCTGTATCAGGGAGAACCCGCTCCGTTTACCCGGGTTGAAGTCGAGTATTACAACAAGGATGGCAAGCGGACCGCGCCCAATGAGCGGATGGTCACGCAGGAAGTTCTTGCCGATGCCAATGGTGTTTTCACTTTTGTCTGCCCGTGGAAAGGGTGGTGGGGATTTGCCGGTTTGACCACGGCAGAGGAACCGTACAAAGGCCGTGAATTGGAACTTGGCGCGGTTATCTGGGTCGAAATGCAATAAAAATATGGGCGGTGAATATTAATGCCGCTCTTCTGCGGGCGTGTGTCGGTGCTTTTCAGCGCGTATCCTGAGGAGGATGGGTGTGATGAATTCATCGGGAAAGGCACCACACACGGCTCCGCAATAGGCTCCGACAATGGAGCCTATGACCAGGTTGGCTCCGTCTGAACTGGATGCCACCTGAAGGATCGTTCCCACCACAGCACCGAGAAAAGCCCCCATGGTCCACCCGTCGTGATGGACGCCTCGGTATGGTTTGGCGCCACGCCATGTCCTGAAAAGATCTTTGAGAAAAAATCCCGTAAATCCACCAAGAAAAGCACCAATAAGCGTTAAGACAACCCCCGGGAAAACCGTGTGCAGGGTGAGTTCTCCCGCTCGAATGGATCCTTCGACAATGCCCGCCAATCCCCCGGCGGCCAGGGTTCCGTGGAAGCTCTTTTCCTTGATATCTAATGTAGGCATGAAATGGCGCATGGTGTCTCCGTGGGCATTTTTTTCCCGGATAGTTCCTCTTCATGTCATGTTGCCAGAATCATGCCGTCCTCTTTTTGCCGTCAAAAGACGAGAAGAATGTCAAACAAGTGTTTGAAATAGCATAAATGTTTTACATTTTTTTTTGTGTCGGGTACGAGGTGTGAGTTTGTGCAAAATATCATTTTTAATGTGTTTGAAACAGGATTTCACTCCTGATCTGGGAAGATGTCGAACTCATTGAATAAGACCGCTGTCGCAGGGATGTGGCAGCACTGAAGGGGGAAGGATGAAACGAACATCCGCCGTTTTTTACTGTAGTTTAGTACTCTGCCTTTTGGCCTCCGCCGCGACGGTTCATGCTGGCGGATTTGCTTTGTATGAGTGGGGTAACAGGGCGCTTGGCATGGGAACTGCCAACTACGCCACAGGCAATGACGCTTCTGTCATCGCGTATAACCCGGCTCAGATGACCAAATTGGAAGGGACGAATTTGTACGGCGGTGTCGCTGTCATTACTCCCATGTCTGATGTGTACATCGATGGGAACAAAAATACGACCAAGAGTGTGTCCCATGCCATTCCGCATGTGTACGCCACGCACCAGCTCAATGATAAATGGGTCATCGGTATCGGTGAATTCACTCGTTTTGGCCTGGGCACCAAATATGATAAGAATTGGGATGGCAAGACACTGCTCAACGAGGCCTTGCTGGAATCCTATTCGTTCAACCCGAGCGTGGGCTACCGTGTGAATGATTCCCTGTCTGTGGGCGGTGGTGTCGAGGTCATCAAAGGCTCATTCTTGCTCAAGAAGGATGTTAACGCCCTTGTTCCCGTCCTTGGCGGGAGTCACACCAAGATTGATGTTGCCGGTACGTCCACTGGTTTCAATCTCGGTATGTTGTATGATGTCACTGACGCGGTTTCCTTGGCCTTGACGTACCGGTCCTCGGTGCATTTCGTTGGGCATGGCGATGTGCACAGAAGGTCCGGTGAATACCTCTGGAAACGCGACCCTGACCGCTGATTTTCCGGCGAGTTATACGGCTGGTCTCGGATTCACTCCCATGGAAAATTTGTCCATCGAATTTGACGTGATTTTCACGCAGTGGGAACAGTTCGATCGTATTGAATTCGATTTTAGCGGCTCACCGCTTCCCGATACGGTTGAGGATTTCAACTACAAGAACACCTGGCGGTTCCAGCTTGGTGCGGAATACCTGGTTACCGATGCCTTTGCTCTGCGTGCCGGGTATGTGTATGACCAGTCGCCGATTCGGCATGAGTATACCTCACCCCTGCTTCCGGCCAATGACCGGAATCTGTTCACGTTGGGTGCTGGATACAAATACGATAACTGGACCTTTGATCTGTCCGGCATGTACATCGTGACCAAAGAGCGTCACGGCATGAGCATGACTGACGGTGTCGCCACGTATGATGTTGATTTCAAGGGTGGAACCACGTGGGGCGCAGGCCTTTCCGTCGGCTGCTCCTTCTAGATCTTCATGCTATGACGTTTTCAAGGCCCCTGCTTCGGCAGGGGCCTTTTATTATATTGACACCCCAACGTCTCTGGTTGAATCTGCTGGAAGAGGAATACCATGATTATACTGAATACCCTTTCTTTTACATATCCTTCTGGCGGCGATGTCCTGACTGATATCTCTTTGCATATCCCCCGTGGGGAGCTGGTGGGATTGGTCGGGGCCAACGGAAGTGGCAAGTCCACATTGTTGTCGTTGATAGCCGGTCTCTATGTTCCCACCGGCGGGGCGATGACTGTTGCCGATAGAGTGTGTCCGGGAAGCGAAAAATCCATCCGAGCCGTGTGCCGTTTGGTCATGCAGGATGCAGATTTGCAGATTCTTGGCGGGACTGTCGAAGAAGATATGCTTATGGGGAGAAAGCGCGACGAGGGCTCGGTGGCCAGGGCCAAGGCCATGGCAGGTCGATTCAACCTTTTGTCGGCATGGGAACGCCCTGTTCAGACGTTGTCGTGGGGAATGAAACGGAAGTTGTGTCTGGCAACGGCGCTTTTGGACAACCCGACAATTTTGTTGCTGGACGAGCCGTTGAGTGGATTGGACTATTCGGGTGTGCGGGAGATGCGCGCCATAATTCAAGAAAATCATCAGGCCGGATTGACACAGATTGTGTCGTCACATGATCTGGAAAGTTTCATTGATCTGGTCGATTCGCTGGCAGTCCTTGATGCCGGGCGGCTGGTTGATTTCGGTCCCCCGGAATCGGTGCTTGATCGAGTTCGGGACCATGGGGTCAGACCGCCTCGTTCATGGAGCGTTGATCGATGCATTGGCTCCTGGGATGTGGTGGCTGACTAATGTCCTCTGTTGCCACATATATTCGAGATCTTGATCCGCGTTTGAAATTGGGTGTTGCCCTGATACTTGGTCCGGTCCTTTGGAAAGTGGATTTTTCTGCCGTGATCGTGAGCCTTGTCGGTTTGCTTTTTCTTGTCTGGCCACTGGCGGTGGAACAGCCTGTGGGCGCAAAAATGGTTCGGAGTCTGATGGTTTTTGTCGTGTTTTGGGTGGCGATCAAGATGGTGCTGGATGCTGTTTCGGGCGTACCTGTGGAATTTATCGTGATGGATGGAGCCCAACTGGGGGCCAGGCTGGTTGCATTGGTCCTGTTGGGATTGTGTCTCGCGTTGTCCTCATCGTCCCGGGCCATTGGGTTGGCAATTTCTTGGGTACTCCGTCCCTTCATTGGTCGGGAACGGGCCTGGCGGGCCGCATTGTCACTTGCCTTGATGGTCCATTTTCTTCCGCTGTGTTTGGAAGCTCTCGCCAGAATCAGGGAAGTGGCTTCTCGGCGATGCCTCGGCAGTGGATTCAGGGTGCGCTTCTTGGTTGTCCCGGCGGCTCTAATGCGGAATTTGAGTCAGAAAACATGGAATCAGACCATGGCCATTGCCTGCCGTGGGTTGGATACTGCGGAAGCGTGGGAAGCGGATTTTACGTGGACACTTCGTGAGACCATTACCTTACTGGTATCGGTGTGTCTGATCAGTGGATTGTTTTTTCTTTGATTGATTGGGGCCGGAATGCTGTGCGTTTTATGCCGGAGCAGTGTATATTGAAAAAAAAGCTGCGATCTGACGGAGGAAAATCATGGCAGGGATACTCATGCTGTCCACGGAGCAGGCCCGGTCATACATGGCTACTCATCAGCCTGATTCCTATACATTACTGGATGTTCGCCAACGCTGGGAATACGAGGAAGAACACCTGCCGGGAGCCACGCATGTCCCTTTGCCCGAGTTGGTTGATCGGTTGAATCTCATCGAAAAAGGCAAACCAATTTTGGCCTACTGTCGATTTGGAGGTCGGAGCAAGGCCGCTTTGGACCTGCTTGATGGATTCGGATTTCATAATCTTCATAATGTGGTCGGCGGCATCGCTGAGTGGACCGGGAGAACCGCTTTTGGTCCCATTGATTTGGGATTGATTGCGTTTTCTGGAGTGGACACCGCTGAACACGTTCTTCGCAAGGCATACGCCATGGAAGATGCCGTGTCTGATTTTTATCAGGAACGGGCGGAGTTGGCTGAAACGAGTGAAGAGATGGAACTTTTTCGCGAATTGGCCGGATTTGAAGACCGCCACAAGGCCGTGATAGTGAGACTGCATGATCGGATTGTGGGGCGAACCATGGCTATGAATCTGGACAATACCCCGGAATCGGGTGAAGCGATTGTGGAAGGCGGTGTGCCCGTTACGGAGTTTATACGACAATTCCCTGCAGCGTTTGACGATATCGATGGCGTTTTGGAACTGGCTATGATGATCGAGGCACAGGCGTTGGACTATTATCTCCGGTGTGCTCGACAGGCCGAATCTTCGACGGTTCGGGATGTGCTGCATACTTTAGCCCGGGAAGAAAACGCGCACCTGAAGGTGTTGGGCCGATTTATGGAAAAGCGGATGACGGGGTGAACTCGCGTCTATTCAGTGTTTTCGGATTCGTCAGAGGTGGCTGACGTGAGTGAAGGCATTTCGACGGTGTGTTTGAATCGAAGATTCGGTACAACAATTCCGAAAAGAATCAGGCTCATTCCGATAATTTGCAGAAGGACGATTTGTTCGTCGAGCAGCAGGGCCGCTCCGGCCAGAGTCATGACCGGTTCGACGGATGAAAAAATACTGGCATAGGCGCAGCCGATCTTGTCAATAGCGGCATACAGCAGCGATATTGCCACGAGGCCCGGGATGAGTCCTAGAGCCAGTCCAATCAGGTGTTGTTCCGTCGTTGAGTGCATCCAGGCTGTAATATCCCCGGATACAGTGAAGGAGATGGCGGCAAAGAACAGGACATAGAGGGTCGCTGTCAAAGCTTTGAGATCTTTCAGGAGGACCTGCGTCAAGACGAGATAGGCGGAGAAGGTCGCGGTCGAGCCAAAGGCATACAGCAGTCCCATATGATCCACTTCGCGGAGAAAGGCGTCATAAAAGACGAGACAGCATCCCGAGACCACGAGAAGGAGCGAACAGACAACGAGTTTGTTGAGTCGCATTCCCAGGAAAATCACGGAAGCAATGGTCACGATGACTGGATAGCCATAGAGGATCAACGAGGCTGTTGATGCCGGAATCGTGGCCAGAGATTTGACGAAAAAAGTCGTCTGTACCCAGTAGACGATGACTCCCAAAAGTGCACATTTGACGAAACCCTGTCGGGAAATTCGGAAAAGTGATCGATCTTTCAGCAGGATGACCAAAAGGACGAAGAACGCGGCATAGGAGAAGCGGTATTGCATCATGACCGCACCATCCATGCCCGCAGCATAGCCAAGTTTGACGAGAAGCGGCAAAGCCGCGAACGCTGTCGCAGAGATCAGCGAGAGCAAGAGACCGTACATCATTGCATTACGCTTTGGCCATATATGCCATGTATTCCTGGTTGCCTTTTGGGCCGAGGATTTTGGATGGGACGACGCCTTTGAGCGTCAGTTCCAGTTCGGTTTGACAAAATTCAGTGACCATGGTCACGGCTTCCTGTCGCAAGGTTTCATCTCGAACCACGCCTTTATCGGTCTGGCCCGGTCCGACTTCGAATTGCGGCTTGATAAGTACGACCAGTTCTCCGCCTTGTTTGAGGAATTGGCAGCAGGCCGGAAGGATTTTGGTCAATGAGATAAATGAGACATCCGCGACAATGACATCCACGGGTTCCGGGATAAGATCCGGCTCGGCATGGCGGACATTGGTCCGTTCCATGTTGATAACCCGTTCATCCTGTCGCAATTTTTCATGCAACTGCCCGTAGCCCACGTCGATGGCGTAGACGCGCGTAGCACCGTGTTGGAGGAGACAATCGGTGAAACCGCCGGTTGACGCTCCGGCATCCAGAGCAATTACATCTGTGAAATCAAGGGAGAATTCTTCGATGGCCGTGAGGATCTTGTGGGCTCCACGCGAAACAAAACGTGAGTCCTCCGGGACAACGAATTCCGTTTCAGGAAAGAATTGTTGCCCCGGTTTGTTGACCGGAGTTTTTTGACCCCGGTCCATGTAGTGCACCTTGCCGGCCATGATGAGTCGTTTGGCTTTTTCCCTGCTTTCCACCACGCCAGAGGAGGCAAGCAGTTGGTCCGCCCGTTGTTTCTTCGCCATGTCTGTCTCCGATTATTTCTTTTCGAGACCGAGTTTTGCCACGACTTTTTCAGCGGTGTTCCGGGTGTATTCTTCCGGGGACAACGCCTTTTTTTCTTCGGGCGAAATGACCAGTTCCGGGGTGTTGGCCAAGGTCATGTCCGGAGTAATTTCGAATTCGGCAGGGAAGCTGTTGTCAAAGTACATGTTCTGGAAATCCACGAATTTGAGCTGATGGGCAGTGGAATCGAGAATGCAGAGTTCTTCGGGGGAGACCAGGCCGAGTTCCAACGCGCGTTTGGCGCCAGCAAAGGATTCGCCGCCCTGAGTGCAAGCGATATGGCCGTTTCGGTTGGCCTGGATCATGGAATCCATGATTTGTTGTTCCGTGACTTGGAGCACCTGGAAAGCGTCGGAACCACCAATCGCTTCGAATTTTTCGGCAAAATATTGGACGCGAGGGAACGAAACCGGGTTGCCGATCATGGCTGCCTGCGCCACAGAGGCGGACACGGTTACTGGTTCGTACTGGCGTTCCTTGGGATCGTCTACAGCATAGTAGCGATAAACCGGATCGGCGTGATGGGATTGGACCCCGAAAATTCGTGGCAGGTCGGAGATGATATCCAATGCATGGAGTTTGAGGAAACCGGCCATGATGGCGGTGATGTTGCCGGCATTGCCGATGGGCACGAAAATGCATTTGCCTTTCATGTCCCAGTCAAACCACTGGGCGCATTCAAACGCATAGGATTCCTGTCCGAGGATGCGCCAGGCGTTCTTGGAGTTGAGCAGGGCCACTCGATAATTGTCGGCCAGATGTTCGACGACCTTCATGCAATCGTCGAAGACCCCGGGGACTTCGAGCACGACTGCGCCGGACCCAAGCGGTTGGGCGAGCTGTGCCGGAGTGACTTTGCCGTGCGGCAGGATGACAACGGATTTGATGGCACCGCCCACGTAGGACGCATACAGGGCCGCTGCTGCGGAGGTATCACCGGTGGAGGCGCAGACCGTCAGGATTTGATCCCAGTCATTTTGACGGATCAGTGAACGAAGGTAGGAAAACCCGCAGGCCATGCCACGATCCTTGAATGAAGCGGATGGGTTTTGACCGTCGTTTTTGTAGGCGGTGGTCAGCCCGGATTCGCTATTTAGAGTCGGGCTGGATTCGATAACAGGGGTATTCCCTTCACCAAGATAGACGATGTCTTCTTCTTCCAACACTGGGGCCATGAGTTCGTAAAAGCGGAAAATGCCGCGTAGTGCGGTTTTCTTGGATGCGGCACGGGTGTCGAAAAGAGTTCGCCATTGAGCACCGGATGTCTTTTTCAGCTCGTCGAAGCGGAGGTTGTCGAGCAGGAAAACACCACCGCAGTTCGGGCAGGTGTAATGCAGTTCATCAGTGGGGAATCGTTTGCCACAACCGAGGCAGAAGTATTCCATATGTCCACGATATGAGGGAAAAGAATCGGCAGTCATTGGTCCATCCGGTATACATTTTTAAGGTTCATTGATCCGTGCCATTTCAACGGACCACACGTTTACCTAAAAGTCCATGCTGTGCAAGTCAAATTGTCCATGAATTGCTGTCCGGCATTGACCTTTTTGTCGGGGGACCTATAAAAAGAGCAGAATGGTCACAATGAAATGAGGAACAGATTCTCTATGAAACAGCGAAAAACAGTCTCACTCGTGCTCGGAAGTGGTGGAGCCAGAGGGCTTGCGCACATCGGTATCATCCATTGGCTTGAGGAAAACGGGTATGAGATCAAGTCTATCACCGGCTCGTCCATGGGCGCGTTGGTCGGTGGCATGCATGCCATCGGTCAGCTCGATGAGTTTGAGAAATGGGTCCGGGGCATTACCAAGACAAACATGCTTGCTCTGCTTGATTTTGCCATGGAAAGTAATGGGTTATTCAAGGGAAATCGTATTATTGACACCCTCAAGAATTTGGTCGGTGAAAAGCTGATTGAGGAAATGGATATTTCCTTTACTGCCGTGGCAACGGATATCGAGTCGGCCAAGGAAGTGTGGATCGACGAGGGACCATTGTTCGAGGCGATTCGGGCGTCAATTTCATTGCCGCTTTTTTTCACGCCGTACAATTATCACGGCGTTGACCTGATTGATGGCGGAATTCTCAATCCGGTGCCTATTGCGCCGACTTTTAGTGATCACACGGATTTGACGATTGCGGTGAATTTGTGTGGTCGGCCTCGGGAAGGACTTGCCTTGCCGGGCGAAGAGGAGGAAGAAACGTCCATGGTGAGTCAGGCCATTGCCGAATTTACCGGGAAAATCAAATCCTCATTGCCGCATGTCCGCAATGGCGTGAAGGCCCGGAATATCGTGTTGCAGTCGTTTGATGCCATGCAGGGAACCATTGCCCGACAGAAGATCGCGGCGTATCCGCCGGATCATGTCCTTGATATTCCGAGGAACCTGTGCATGATTCTCGATTTTGACAAGGCCGTACCATTGATTCAATTCGGCCATGATTTGGCTGCGGAAAAGCTGGCCGGGGTGCTTGAGTAAAGAGGCATGTCGGTTCACAGTTTTTGGGGACGATATACCCATGTAAAAAAAGGCTGCCCTGTGTTCAGGGCAGCCTTTTTGTTTTTTTTTTGTGTGGTCAGGGCCAGATTTTGGGGATGGAGATCACCACGATGGTTGCGCCAATGGCTGTTTTGACCGTGAATCCCAGGGCCTTGCCAACAAAGGCTCCCTTGGCGGCAAGCAGGGCTTCGGGTCGGGATCGACCAGGCATTTCAGCAATCAGGCAGCCGAGATACGCACCGCCAAGCGCACCGATGAGCGCGCCAAGACCAAGAAAGAAGGGAGCACCGAAAATGGCTCCGGCAATGGCCCCGATGATACCACCGACCGTTCCTCGGGTGGATGCACCATATTTTCCGGCATATCGGGCCTGAAGAATGAATTCCAGGGCTTCAGCCACGGCCGCAATGATCGCAATAACAGCGACAAAAGTCCATGTCATGGAGTCTGGGTAAATATATTTCCACAGCGAAATCAGCGCGATGGCGATCCAGTTCGCAGGCAGGCTGAAAAGCTGCAATGCCTGCGTCACGATCAGGCTGAGGATGAGAAAGACGGCCCAGACATAGTCCATGAATGAGGCTACTCCGTGTCCCGGTTGTCGATAACCCGAACGGCTTTCCCGGCGGTTTTTGGAATGGAGTCATGCTGACACAATTCCACGCGCGGGGTGAGCAGGATTTCACTGCACAGTCGTTTGGCGATTTTCTTCTGCAATCCCTGCAAGACACGCATGTCTTCGACAAAGTATTCATCCTTGATTTCGACCTTAACCTTCATTTGGTCGGACACACCTTCGCGGACCAATTCGATGAGATAGTTCTGGCCGACTTCCGGCATGGACATGAGGCATTGCTCGATTTGCATGGGATAAATGTTCACCCCTTTCAGGATCATCATGTCGTCGGCGCGGCCAGTGATGCGGTCGATACGACGATGGGTACGGCCGCAAGGGCATTGACCGGGGATGAACCGGGTCAAATCCCGGGTTCGATAGCGGATGATCGGCATTCCTTCGCGTCGAATCGTGGTCATGACCAACTCGCCAATCTCGCCTTCCTCGACATGTTTGCCGGTTTTCGGGTCAATGATTTCAGCGATGTATGCGTCTTCCCAAAGGTGCATTCCGGTTTGATGGACACATTCGAAAGCCACACCCGGTCCGTTCATTTCGGACAGACCATATGAGTTATAGGCCTTGATATGCATCATTTCTTCAATTTTGGCCCGGGCTTCTTCGGTGTGCGGTTCGGCACCGATAAGGGCAATGCGCCACGGCATGTCCTCGGTGTTGAAACCAGCGGCTTGCACCTGTTGCGCGAAGTACAGCGCGAAAGAGGGGATGATGTGCAGGACAGAGACATTGTGGTCACGAATGAGCTTGATTTGGCGTTTGGTATTCCCTGCGCCGGACGGAATAGTAATCATGCCCAGTCGTTCAGACCCATAGTGAATGCCCAGTCCTCCAGTGAAGAGTCCATATCCAGACATGTTTTGCAAGGTATCGGATTTTCTGCATCCGCAAGCGTACATGGATCGGGCCATGAGTTCGGCCCAGGTGTCCAGGTCCTTTTGGGTATAAAAAATGGCGGTTGGTGTGCCGGTGGTGCCCGAAGAGGCGTGCATTCTGACATACTCTTCCAAAGGCAATGTCAGCAGACCGTGTGGATACTGGCTTCGAAGATCGTCCTTGGTGGTGAATGGAAGGGTGGTGATATCGTTGACAGTTCGGATGTCGTCGCAATTGAATTCGGCCAGACGTTTCGCATAAAAAGGCGATTTTTTGGCGTTTTCAATGGTCTTTTTGAGGCGTTCGACCTGGAGTTGTTCCAGTTCGGCGCGGTCCATGGCCTCTACTGAATCGAAGTACATGATATTCGCTTGTGCTTGAGGTTAGTTGTTTTCTTCGTGAAATCCTTCGGGAAGTTCTGATGGATACACCGTGGCGTCCATGTTCTCGAATGCAGTGAATTCTTTTTGAAAGAATAATTCGCATCGGCCTGTGGGGCCGTTACGCTGCTTGCCGATGATAATTTCAGCCTGGTTCTTGAGCGGGTTATCCTCGCTCTTGTTGTATGCGGCATCCCGGTAAAGAAAAATAATGATGTCAGCATCCTGTTCGATAGCGCCTGATTCACGGAGGTCGGACATCATGGGATGTTTGTCTGTGCGTTCTTCAACTTTACGGTTGAGCTGTGACAAGGCGATGACCGGGATGTTCAATTCTTTGGCCAGTGCTTTGAGGTGTCGGGAAATATCAGAAATTTCCTGCTCGCGAGAGTCCGGTCGGGCACTGGAGCGCATGAGCTGGAGGTAATCAACGACCACCAATCCCAAATTGTGTTCGGCCTTGAGCCGACGGCAACGGGCCTGCAATTCCAAGGTAGACAGGGCGGGGGTATCGTCGATGAAAATTGGTGCATTGGTGATGACGTCGGCCGCATCCTGCAAGTCCAACCAGTCCTGATCTTCAAGAAAACCGGTTCTCAAGTTGCTGAGGTGGACTTTGCTTTGCACAGCAAGCAGGCGGGTCATCAACTGTTCCATGCTCATTTCCAATGAAAAAACAGCGGTGGGACATTCGGAACGAGCCGCGGCTCGGAGGGCGACGTTCAGGGCAAATGCCGTTTTACCCATGGAGGGACGACCAGCGATGATAATGAGGTCCGAGTTCTGCAACCCGGCGGTCATGTTGTCGAATTCCGTATAATGGGTCTGAATGCCTGTGACGGCTGATTTGTTATTGAATTTTGCTTGCAGCTCTTCAAAGACTTTGTTGATGAGCTGGTTGCTGGGCATCATGCCGCGCATTTCTTTGCTTTGCGCGATCTTGAAAATTTCTTTTTCTGATTCGTCCAGGACTTCGTTGACGTCACGGGATGAAAAACAGTTGGAAATGATGCCGCCGGAAATATCTATGAGCCGACGTAGGATACATTTATCACGAACAATTTGACCATGATACAGCGCATTACTGGCACTGATGACTGAATCGGACAGTTCCGCGAGGTACACTGGACCTCCGACAGAATCGAGCGTGCCATCCTGTTCGAGCTGGTTGGCAACCGTGACGACGTCAATCGGTTTGTGCGAGTCGTACAGTTCGGTGAAAGCTTTGAATATATCTCGATGGGCAGGTGAATAGAAATCGTCTGAATTTACAAGGTCCACCAGTTGATGAAACATGCTTTCGGATTGGAAAACACCACCGAGAACGGCTTGCTCCGCATCCAGAGAATGTGGGGGAACTTTACGGACGAGATCGGAGGAGACCCTATCGAGGGTCTCCTCCTGATGAGCGTCATATCGGCCTGATTTAGGCCTCTGTTGTTTCGGCGTTTTCGGCATTCTCTACGGATTCCTCAACGGCCTCAACCTTTTCTTCGGCGGGTTCTTCAATGTCTTCGACAACCGGACCACCGTGACGGAGGACGGAGAGCTTCAGCTCGCCGCGCACATCGGGGTGCAGCCGGATTTCGATATCATATTCGCCCAAGGCACGAATGGGATCGGGCAGCAGGATTTTGCGGCGATCAATATCGATGCCAGCAGCTTCCATGGCGTCGCCAATGTTGGATGTGGTGACAGAGCCGTACAGCTTGTCGCCATCACCAACGCGCACTTCGATGGAAACCGGAGTGGCGGCGATTTTGTCTGCCAGGCCCTGAGCCCGGGTGCGAAGTGAATCAGCCTGTTCCTGCAGCTTGCGGCGTTCCAGCTCAAAAGCTTTCAGGTTGGCTTTGGTGGCAGGCTTGGCAAGTCCCTGAGGAATCAGGTAGTTGCGGCCGTAGCCGTCCTTAACGGTAACGATGTCTCCGAGGCGACCCAGAGAATCGACATCGGCGCGTAAAATAAGTTTCATATGTCCTCCCCCCTACATGGAGCTACGCTTTTTCACATCAGTGCTGTGAACGGTGGTGTAGAACAGGAGAGCCATCTGACGGGCGCGCTTGATTTCGTTGGTCAATCGACGCTGATGCTTGGCACAGGTGCCAGTGATGCGACGGGCAATGATCTTGCCGCGTTCAGTGACGAAATCGCGAAGGATATCAGGGCGCTTGTAATCCAAAGGCAGCTCTTTGTCCGCGCAAAAGCGGCAGAACTTTTTCCTCGGGGTGAATTTTTTGCGAAATGCCATAGTGAAACCTCCTAGGCAGCCAGTTTGACGGTCATGAATTTGAAGATGCCGTCGGTGATGCGGATGTTGCGTTCCAGTTCGGCAACCAGTGCACCGGGAGCGGTGTACACGAGGCGTACATAGTATCCACGGGTCTGCTTTTGGACGGGGTAGGCCAGTTGGCGCATGCCCCAATCATCGGTCTCAACCATTTTGCCGCCTTCACGATCCACGATGGTGGTGAGGGTTTCCAGGAGTTCTTTCCTGTTTTCCTCAGCCAACTCCGGGGAGAGAAGCACGAGCGTCTCGTAGTTGTTAGCCATTCTTTAATTCTCCTTTTGGTCATTGGCCCTGCTCCACAGTTTGGAGGAGGGCAAGGCAAGAGAAGATAAATAGGTGTATTTACCGTACCTGTCAAGTCGGAACGGGAAGCCTATTTCTTCTTTGAAGTCTCTGTTTCGTCTTCTTTGGGCGGCGTCCAGCCGCAGCGATCATTCGAAGGGCCTCAACCGCCTCCACCGAGTTTGCCTCGGACCATTCGTCCGATCACCAAGCCAAGGGCGACCAATCCGATGAGTTGTACCCATTCCGGCATATGCGTCTCCTATACGTTGAGGTCTTCTCCTGTCAGCATTTTGTAGGCTTTCAGGTAGTTGGCTCTGGTTTGAGCGGCGATATCCTCGGGAATCCGGGGTGCTGGCGGTTGCTTGTTGAATCCGATTTCCTCCAACCAGTCACGGAAATACTGCTTGTCAAAACTGGGTTGTGGCTGGCCTGGTTCATATCCTGCTTCAGGCCAGAATCGGGAAGAATCCGGGGTCAGAGCTTCATCGATGAAGATGAGTTCATCATCCAGCAAGCCGAATTCAAATTTGGTATCGGCAATGAGGATGCCGCGTTCTTTGGCGTAATCACGGGCGCGGGTGTAGATATCCAGCGTCAGTTTTTCAACCTTGCGCAGCATTTCCTCCCCAAGCAGGTCCGCTGCCTGAGCGAGCGTGATGTTTTCATCGTGGTCGCCGATTTCCGCTTTGGTGGAGGGCGTGAAGAGGGCTGTCTCCAGCATTTCGGATTCTTTCAGATTGGCGGGCAGGTCGTGGCCGCAGACCGTGCCGGTTTTCTGATAGTCTTTCCAGCCAGAACCGGTGATAAAGCCGCGGACGATACACTCGATGGGAAGCGGTTTGGCCTTTTTGGCCAAGACGCTCCGGTCTTGAAGCATCGCTTTGTATTTGTGCAACGGTTCGGGATAGTCATCCACATTTGTGGCGAGAATGTGGTTGGGAACCAGGTCTTCCATCATTTTCATCCAGAAGAGGGTGATCTGATTCAGAACTTTTCCCTTGTCTTTGATGGGGTCGGGCATGACTACGTCGAATGCGGAGAGCCGATCCGTTGTCACGAGGAGCAACGTGTCAGCGTCAATCTCGTAGATGTCGCGGACTTTTCCTTTGGAAATGAGTGGATATTCGGTGATATTGGTTTCCAGAACGCCTGCCATGAGTCTTCCCTCTCTCTATATTTATAGTAATGGACGGTTATTTGATGCGTTGTTCCACGCTTCGGGCGTGGGCTTCAAGGCCTTCCAGCCGAGCCAGCCGGGCGATTTTGTCACCGTGTTCGGAAACATAGTTCGCACTGGTTGCGATCACACTGGATTTTTTGCAGAAATTCTGCACGGACAATGCGGATGAAAATCGGACTGTGCGCAGGGTCGGCAACACATGGTTCGGTCCGGCAAAGTAGTCTCCTACTGGTTCAGGCGCAGTGTGTCCCATGAAAATGGCTCCGGCATGGTGGATCGAGCCGAGCATGGACCACGGGTCAGCAATCGAAAGCTCCAGATGTTCGGGAGCGAGCAGGTTGATCAGGTTCGCGCCGGTTTTCAGGTCTGGAACCGTTATGATAGCCCCCCAATTTGTGAGGGATTTCGAGGCGATATCCTTGCGAGGTAACCGGGCGCATTGTTCGACCAATTCCTTTTTGACGTTGGCAGCCAGTTCGGTGCTCGGTGTGACAAGGATGGCTGCGGCCAATGGATCGTGTTCAGCCTGGGAGAGCATGTCTGCCGCAACCCATTCCGGCGTGGCGGAATCGTCGGCTAAAATGGCTATTTCACTGGGACCGGCAACCATGTCGATGCCGACGTGTCCAATCAATTGCGATTTGGCGGTGGCAACAAAGATATTGCCGGGACCAGCCAGCATGTCGCATGGAGCAATCGTCTCCGTGCCGTATGCCAGCGCGGCAATGGCCCATGCCGATCCGGCCAGATAGATTTCGTCCAATCCGAGGAGGGCGGCGGTGGCGAGAATATGTGGGTTCAGCGTCCCGTCTTTTCGTGGGGGAGAGGTGACGGCAATGGAACCGACACCGGCCACCTGTGCCGGGACCGCATTCATGATGAGGCTGGAAATGAGTGGTGTTTCACCGCCTTGTCCGCCGGGGACATACAGACCAACGCGTTCGATAGGGCGAACCATTTGGCCGAGAATGGTGCCGTCAGCGTCCGTGGTCCACCAGGATTTTTCTTTTTGGTTGGTATGAAAGGTCCGAACGCGCTGGATGGATTCTTCAAGAATGGCCACATCGGTGTCCGGGATGGCGGCCAAAGCCGCTTTCAGAGCCTCTTTCGGAACACGAATGTCCGCTTTTTCCTGCGAATCGCAATCAAATTTGCGGGTATATTCCACCAGGGCGTCATCGCCACGTTCTTTGACGGTGTTCAGGATATCCCGGACCAGGGTGTCCACTTTGGTGTCCGGGTCTTTGCGTTGATCGAGCCATTCGCGGATGGCCTGCCAATCGTTGCGAGTTGTATAGTTCAATGCTCTACACGGCATGGTGACCTCTATTCGAGTGAGAGTTGATGTCCAAGTGCTGGATAGTAGCGGAGGGTGTGTCAAAAGTCGAGTCTGACAGCGGAGATTCCCGAACGGGAAATGAGTCTTTTCATACTTTTTCGATGTAACGAGTGAATGTAGAAAATAAAAAGAGGACCGGGGTTTGCACTCCCCGGCCCTCTGGCGTTCCTTGGCGATTAAGCGTTAGCGCTTAATGTTCTAAGCGAACTTAGAACTGGTAGACCATGCCGATCTGGAATTTCCAAGCGTCGCCGCCGTCTTTCTCAGCACCCCAAGCGTCTTCGTCGAGGTCGAGATTGACGTAACCGATGCCGTTGTACATGGTCAATTCGTCGTAGATTTTGTACATGGTGTTGAAGTCAACTTCCCACATAGCGTCGTCTTCGGTCAGAGTAGCACCGTAGACTTTGTTGGCCATTTTCTTGTCGTTGGTACCCTTGGCGTACACGATGTGAGCATCGTGAGTCAGGCCTTCAGCGAAGGACTGGATGCCAGTAGCGGACAAGGCAACGGTGTGGAAACCGATGTTGTCTTTGTCGCTGTCAAGGTCATCACCGGTGATCAAGCCACCGCCGAACCAGAAGGAGCCGATAGCCCAGTCGTTGATCTGGGAAGGCAGACGCTCGGAACCGTTGGTTGCGTCGTCGTCTTCACCAGTGGTGTAGGCGTAGGTCAGGGACAGGTTCATGAAATCGAAGCCAGTGTAATCAACTGCAACGTCGAACAACCAACCGGAACGGTCGTACTGTTCTTTGTCGCCGGACACGGAACCGTAGTTCAGGTCAGCGGAGACAACGAAGGGATCGAACATGGTCATAGCGAAGCTGGAACCAGCCCACCATGCGTTTTCGATGCCGTCAACAGGAGTTGCACCAGCGGTCTGGTTGGTCATGCCGGCGATTGCGTTAGCAGTGCCACCAGCATTGACGCCCATGGGGGCATACATGAAGAACGGAGACACGGAAAAGCCTTCGAAGTTCATGGGCAGAGCAACGATCCAGTTATCAATAGCGGAATCGTCGGAAGCGGAAACAGCAGCATCGGTGTTGCCATCGGCAGCACGAGCGAAGCCACCAAGAACACTGATGTTCTCAGTGATCGGGGAGCTCACCAACACACCAGTGGTGCGGGCATTCAGGATCATGCTGGCGCCACCAACAGCGGCGGGCAGGCCGATGGGCATGAGACCGGCTTTCACGTTGACGGAAGTGCCGGGCCAGTTGAAGTCCAGGTAAGCATCACGCAGGTCAATGGTGTTGGCTGCGCCGGAACCGGACTCATCAGCCATCATGCCACCCTGACCCCAGTCGCCACGGACGGAGCGGAAGCCGATGACAGCTTTCAGGTTCTCGTTAGCGGTGACGGTGAAGTACAGGTCAGCACGCTGACGGATGTTCATTTCTTTTTCGGATTTGGCAACATTGTCGTTACCAGCAGCGAAGTCCCAGTTGTCACGCCATACAGCGTTGACCAGAACGTTACCGGAAATGGTAACTTCGGGAGCTGCGAAAGACGTTGCAGCCATGCCCAGGACCATGGTCAGGGCAACTGCAAGCAGAGTCAAACGTTTCATTATAAATCTTCCTTTTTTTGCAATTCAAAAACCAAGGGAACGCCTCAATCGAGCCTTTTCCTATCGCATGAGTTTCCTTTTGGCAAGAAAATAGGCCGTGAAAGTCGAAAAAAGTATAAATTTTTTTACCGTATAAAAAATGAATTGTTTTATGCAAAAAATATTATAATAATGAAACAAAATTGCTATTTACGCAATTTCATATCAGATTAGTATCTATTAATTGGTACGGGCTTTTATGTAAAATATTGTAAAACTGTTGCAAAAAAACGACACTTCTGGAGTGGTAAAGTTCAAAATTTTTGTCTGTTGTTTTTTTGAGAGCTTTTGTTGTGCAATGCGACCCTGTTAGAAGTGGGAAAGAGTGAAGGAAATGGCGACCGCTACAGGCCTTTTGTCAAGGAGTGCTGTCTTGGTGAGCGTGTCGAGAAGTGGGGCCATTTAAATTCGTTGTGAGGAGAGGCTAGGCTGTGTGGTGTGTCGTGGAGGGTGGTTATTGAATCCATTAGGAGAATGACCAAGAAAGGCTTGGTTGAAGTCTTTATGGCTGTTGGTTTGGAGAGGGTGTCGTTTGATTGTTGAAATTTGTTTTTGTCCGCCACCTCGTTGCTGACTCTGGAAGGAGGGATATGGAATGAAGGGGGGGGCTTAGAGGAGAGGTGAGCAGGACGTTCAAAAAGTGTCCATAGGGTATGGCTCATGTCAGAGAGTAGGTGTTTCCACTTCTCGGTATTTGATTCTTGAAGTGGGCATAAAAAGAGGGCCGGGGTTTGCATTCCCCGGCCCTCTGACGTTCCTTGGTGATTTAAGCAGTTATGCTTAAGCGTGTTCTAATGAGATTAGAACTGGTAGACCATACCAAGCTGGAACTTCCAAGCGTCGCCACCGTCGCCATTGCTATCAGCACCAGTAGCCCAAGTGTCTTTGTCGTAGTCCAGATTGATGTAGCCAATACCATTATACAGAGTCAATTCGTCATAAATCTTGTACATGGTGTTGAAGTCAACTTCCCACATGGCGTCTTCTTCGGTCAGAGTCGCACCATAGACCTTTCCGGTCATCTTCTTGTCGTTGGTACCCTTAGCGTACACGATGTGTGCATCATGAGTCAGGCCTTCAGCGAAGGACTGGATGCCGGTCGCGGACAGAGCAACAGCGTGGAAACCAATGTTGTCGGAATCGCTATCCAGATCATCACCGGTGATCAAGCCACCGCCGAACCAGAAGGAACCGATTGCCCAGTCATTAATCAGCACGGGCAGACGTTCGGAACCATTGGTCGCGTCGTCGTCTTCACCAGTGGTGTAGGCGTAGGTCAGGGACAGGTTCATGAAATCGAAACCAGTGTAGTCCAAAGCGATGTCGAACAACCAACCGGAACGGTCATAGATTTCTTTTTCGCCATCAACTGTACCATAGTTCAGGTCAGCTTTCAGGACGAAAGGATCGAACATGGACATGGTGAAATCAGTACCGAGCCACCATGCACTCTTAATAGCATCAGCGTCATAAATGGAGGGAGTTTGTCCACTGTATGCGCGGTTGGTCAGGCCGACAACAGCTGCATCAGCAGCCAAGCCAGCATTGACACCCATGGGGGCATACATGAAGTACGGAGACATTGCGAAGCCTTCGAAATTCAAAGGCAGAGCAACGATCCAGTTATCAATAACGGAATCGTCGGTTTTGCTTACAGAAGCGTCGTCATTTGCATCACCTGCACGGGCAAAGCCAGCGAGGATGCTGACGTTGTCAGTGATCGGGGAGCTGACCAACACACCAGTGGTGCGGGCATTGTGAACCATGCTGGCGCCACCAACAGCGGCGGGCAGGCCGATGGGCATGAGACCGGCTTTCACGTTCACGGATGTACCAGGCCAGTTGAAGTCGATGTATGCATCACGCAGACCAATGGTGTTCTCGGAAGGAGTTCCACCGGAGGAGTCGGCGAGCATGCCTGCCTGACCCCAGTCGCCACGGACGGACCGGAAGCCAAGAACGGCTTTCAAATTTTCGTTTGCGGTGACGGTGAAATACAGGTCAGCACGTTCACGAATGTTCATTTCTTTACTGGATTTCTCGACGCCATCGTTGCCGCTAGCGAAGTCCCAGTTGTCGCGCCATACAGCGTTCACCAGAACGTTACCGGAAATGGTAACTTCGGGAGCTGCGAATGACGTTGCAGCCATGCCCAAGACCATGGTCAGGGCGACTGCGAGCAGAGTCAAACGTTTCATAATAAATCTTCCTTTTTTTGCAATTTGAAACCAAAGGAACGCCTTAACTTGTTTCCGAATATCGTATTTCAGCTGTTTTGACAAGTATCACAATGAAAAAAAGAGGAAAAAGTATAATTTTTTTTACTCTATCGACAATGACGCTTCGTAAAGGCGAATTCTATTCGGATAATTCCATATTTCAAGGTGTTGTGAATATTTTATCGGAAGATGATTTGTTGATCAAAATGCCGTATACTTGATTTCAGGAGAAAGCTTGTTGAAAAAAAATATCCCCCACATAGAGCCGAAGTTCAAATTTTTGGCCGCTGATTTTCCGGATACGCCCGGGGTCTATCTGATGAAGAATGACGCAGGGCGTATTCTGTATGTTGGCAAGGCCAAGCGGTTGCGGAAGCGGCTGGCGTCCTATTTCCGGGCTCTTGACAAGCATACGCCCAAGACCGCTGCGTTGGTCAGTCATATTCGATCCATTGATATCTTGTTGACCAGTACCGAAAAGGAGGCGTTGCTTCTTGAGTCAGGGCTGATCAAAAAGCATCGTCCCCGATATAACATCGTGCTCAAGGACGATAAACAATACGCCTTGTTCAAGCTGGATAAACAGGCGGAATTCCCGCGTCTTTCAATTACCCGTAAAGTCGTGCGCGATGGATCGGTCTATTTCGGCCCGTTCACCTCCGCATCCGCAGCCCGAACCGTGTGGAAATTGTTGGGGAAGGTCTTTCCCCTCCGAAAGTGTACGGATACGACGTTCAAGAATCGGGTTCGGCCTTGTTTGTACTACGACATCCATCAATGCTGGGCGCCCTGTGTGAAAGACGTGGATCGCTCTTTATATAATGATATGGTTCAGCGAGTGGAAATGTTATTGTCCGGTCGCAGTTCGGAACTGGTGGATTCGTTGACCCGGCAGATGAAAGCTGCGTCAAAGATCATGGCGTTTGAAAAGGCTGCTGTTTTTCGCGATCAGATTCGGGCGGTGAAAAAGACCGTGGAAGGACAGGTGGCGGTCATTCATGACAATCGTGATCGAGACGTGATCGGCTTGGCCCAAAGCGATCAGGGACTTGGGCTGGGGGTGCTGTTTGTGCGTCAGGGGCGGCTTCTTGATGAAAAGCAGTTTTTTTGGCCCGGCCTGACATTGGATGAAGGTCCCGAGGTTGTGGAAAGTTTCATTGCCCAGTTTTATGGGCCGGGGCGATTTATTCCTTCCATGATTCTTGCGCCCTATGACTGCGAAGATTCACCGCTTTCCGAAGTCTTGGCCGAACGGGGTGTCGGGAGTGTGCGTATTGTCTTGCCGCAGACGACCAAGGAAAAACAGTTGATCGGATTGGCGCGGAGTGTGGCGGCGCAGGCCCGTGAAAGGAAAGAGACCATCTCAACCCGGTTGCAGAAGGTTTTGCGCTTGTCCGAGGAGCCGGTGAGAATCGAGTGCATTGACGCGTCTCATTTGTCGGGTTCGAATATGCGGGTCGGGCAGGTGGTTTTCGAGGATGGGCGACGAAATCCGGAAGCTTCACGGATATATGCCTTTCCCGAGTTGGATGGGACGGGCGATGATTATGCCGCTCTTGCGGCTTGGGCCAAACGTCGGATCGAATCCGGTCCGCCATGGCCGGATTTGGTGCTCCTTGATGGGGGACGGGGACAACTTTCCGCCGTTGAAGCGGCCTTGGCCAAATGTGTCGATGATGGCTGTTGGGAACTGGCTTCCATTGCCAAGGGGGAATCCCGTCGGGCCGGGGAATTGGGCGATTTCATTTTTCGACCGGGCCGCAAGAATCCCATGCCGCTCAAGCCTGGCAGTGCCGAGTTGCTTTTCTTGCAGAAAATGCGGGATGCCGCGCACCGCTTTGTGATCGGACGTCAGCGCAAATCGCGGAAAAAGGCGGTCCTGAGCAGTGAGTTGACGTCATTGCCCGGAATTGGCCCGAAAACAGCTCGGATTCTGTGGGATCGCTTCGCTTCTCTTGATGATATGCTCGAAGCCGAGAGCGCAACGATTCGTGCGTTGCCCGGTATTGGCCGGAAACGCGCAGAGAGTATTCACACGGCCTTGCAGTCGCTTAAGGCATCGAGAAAAGGCTAGATTTCGAAGGGCGTATCTATCGCCAACGTCAAAAGCTCAGTGTCTGGAGCAGTCAGGGCCAGTTGTTCGGCCATGGCTTGGGTGTTTTGATCCAGAATGGGCCATGTTCCCCAATGTTGCGGGATGATTTTTTTGCAGCCGAGCAATTTGCAGGCATAGGCGGCCTGTTTGGCGTCCATGGTGAATCGTCCGCCGATTGGCAGCATGGCGATATCGATATCATGAAATTTGCCGAATAGTTCCATGTCACCAAACAATCCGGTGTCCCCTGAGTTGTAGATACAGAGTCCGTCTGAGTCGGTGATGATGAACCCGGCCGGAGAGCCCGTTGCAGCGGAATGCATGGCTTGGACCATTTTGATGTCCAGCCCGTGTCGGGTGACAGTCCCACCAATGTTCATGCCGACCCCGAGGTGTTCAGGGAGACCGAGGCCGATGAGTTCCTGAATGACGTCAAAAATGGCTACGACTTCGGCATCGTGTTTGATGGCCAATTCCAGTGCCTGTCCGATGTGGTCCGTGTGGTCGTGTGTGACCAGAATGAGTGAACAGTCCTGAATGTCCTTGTATGATGTGGTCGCACTGGGGTTGCCGACGAAAAACGGATCAATGAACACCGTTGTGTCAGCGGTTTTGAGTCTGAAATTTGCGTGACCGAACCATGTGATCTCCATTCTATGACTCCTTTTCTCCCCACCGTGTGAACAGCTCGTGGGGGATGTCCAATTGATCGAGAATTCGGCCGGCCAGATGATTGGCCATGTCCTCGATGGTTGCCGGACGATGGTAAAAGCCCGGACTTGCCGGTACTATCACAGCTCCGGCCTTGGCGACCGTGAGCATGTTTTCCAAATGGATAATGGAGTAGGGCGCTTCTCGCGGCACCAGAATGAGTTTTTTCCGTTCCTTGAGCGTCACATCGGCAGCCCGATGAATGAGTGTGTGACCGAAGCCAGTCGCCACAGCGGACAGGGTCGCCATGGAGCAAGGGCAGATAATCATGCCGCTGTGCCGCCATGAACCGCTGGCGGGTGGGGCCGCAATATCATCTGCGGCATGGACGGCAGAGGCTCCGTGAGTCAGCGCGTCCATGGAAAAGTCTGTTTCGAGAGTCAGGACTTTTTTGGCTGCATCAGAAATGATGACATGCAATTCAATGTCGTTTCGGTGACCAAGGGCGTTGACCAGTGAGGCTGCGTACAATGTGCCGCTTGCCCCGCTGACTGCGAGTATGATGCGTTTTTTTGTCATTGTTTTCCTACTGAAATGTCTTTTTGCCATATAGACTTTTTTTAGACTTTTTTGCAAGTGAAAAGAACAGATGGGTATTTCATCTTTTTTTCAATTCTTTTTTCCGAGAGACGGGTCGAGCCTTGACAAAGAAGTGTGTGGAGTATAGCTACACCTTCTCACGGGCTATTAGCTCAGCTGGATAGAGTGCTTGCCTCCGGAGCAAGAAGTCACAAGTTCGAATCTTGTATAGCCCGCCATAGAAATCATGGACTTACGTGCATATTGCGCGTGAGTCTTTTTCTTTTTTTCCCCTCTTTCTCTTTTTCTCGCCGTTTCGTTGTTGTAAGTGTTTGAGTCTTCACGAGTTTTTACACTTTTTTGAAGGCGTGAGATAAAAGAAAAGACCCCACCGGAATTGGCAGGGCCTTTGAAAACATGATTTTATGCTGTTGGAAAGGGGAATCGGGCATTGATCGTACACCCTTTGCCTATGTCGCTTTCTATGGAAACAGTCCCGCCTTCGGCCTCGACCCGTTCACGAATGTTGATAATTCCGTTTCCCAGTCGTGCCTTTTCAAGGATAAAACCCTGTCCATCATCCGAGATTGAGATGTGAACGCCGTCGTCAAGGCATTGTATTGCAACGTCGATGCTCGTCGCGTTTCCATGCCGTTGGGCGTTATTACTTGCTTCCTGAACAATGCGGAAGATGGGAATGTAGAGCGTGTTCGGAATCGTTTCGTTTGTGCATTTCAGGGAAACGGTACTTTTCGGATGCAGGGAATGGTTAAAAAACCATCGCAAGGCATCTTTCAAGCCTCGTTCATCCAGAATCGCAGGATGCAGGTCCTTGACAATGGATTGGATCTCTTCGTGAGCCTGGCTGAGATGCTGGATGACGTTAGGCAACACCTCCGCCTTATTCGTCATGTCCTTTGACAACAGTTCCAGTTTGAGCCGGACCCCGATCAATGTCTGAGTGATCCCGTCGTGCAGTTCTCGTCCGATGCGTGCCTGTTCCTTTTCCGTTGCATTGAGCAACCGTTTACGGGAAACTGTCAATTGTTGAAGCCGATCAAGCATCGCATTGAATGAGATCAACAACATATTGAGTTCATCGTGAGCCTCGGTTGTTTCAATGCGTTTTTTGATGTCACCTGTCGAAACGATCTTGGTCGCGAGGTATATTTTACGAAGTGGGATCATGATGGCTTTCCAGAAAACAGTCAGCCATATCACAATGAAAAAGATACTCACTATTCCTATGGCAAAAAGATACACCATCCTTTGTGTCCGGATGTGTTCGATATACAGGTACGTGCTTTGGGCCATGATATTGGCCTTTGTCACGAGTGCATTGAGTATCAGCGCAAGTTGTGTGCGGTTGTAATATTGAACTGTATTGTATTCCTTTTCGGAAATGTCGGTGCCACCTGTGCGGTATGTGCGGATTGTCGTTTGAAAGGCATCATTAACCTTTTTGAGTTCTGTTTTCATCGACGAGACATAGGACGCAACTCTTTTGGGTTGCATGTCGAGATCATGATGAATCTTTTCCATCACGATATCCCATTGCCTTTTGATGCGGATATGATTGTCCTTCGTCAATTCGGCAGAGATCCTATACAGCGTGGATGCGTCGCGTGTTAAATCATACGCCTGATGGCTATCTGCAATGGCTTCGCCAATCGAGCTGCTTGTCGTGACAAAGGTCACGGCAAACGCCGTCAACGCGAGAATGACAATCGCAAAGAGTATTGAAAGTTGTGCTTTGATTTTCATGTCTAATGAATGAAAGTGACTGCATCAGGAGCCGCTTTTTTGAGTGGTTTTGGATCGACATAATCGAAGTAATTGCGTGAAGTTTCTCGCTCGACGAAATGCTTGTCAATGGCCCATGTTTCCATGGTTTCCATGGCCAGAAGCAGGGATTGACGCAACTTGAGGTCATAGGTGATTTCTTCGATGGCTTCCTGGGCTTTTGGCAGGGGATAGTTCTTTGATTTCGAGACGATTTCAATGCATTCTTCAGGGTGTGTCTTCAAGAATTCCTGGGCTTTCAATATCCCTTTGAAAACTTTGTTGACCATATTGGGATGCTGTTTGATCATTTTTCGATTCATCATCAATACGAGAAGTTTCCGAGCCATGTTTTGACTTTGGAAAACTTTCCATTTCCCTTTGCCAAGGGCTTTTTTCGAACTTTCGATAGGTTTGCCATGTTGGAAGACCGCGTCAACCTGTCCGGCTGCAATGGCGATGGGCATCTGTTTTTTGCTCATGGTGACAACCGTGACCGCATCTTGCGGGATACCATTGAAGCTCAGTTGCTTGTAAAGAGCAAAGTGGTCGAATGCCCCTATGACCGCGACCTTTTTCCCTTTGATATCGGAAAATTGAGTGATACCGGAAGCGTTTCTCGTGAGCAGTTTCAACTGATTGTCCGTGTAAGAAATCGTGCCGACAATGGCATGTTTTTTCGGGTCGAATTGGTCGGAAAAGATGATGGTGTTGGGTGAGGTTGTTCCGATATCCACGGTCCCATCGAGGAAGGCGTTCAAGGCGTCAATGCCGTTTTTGTAGACAACCATTTGAGTGTCGGTATCCTGAATGAAACCCTTGGCAATGGCGATGTCAACCGTGATGGACATGGCCCCTGCTCCAGATGAAAAAGAGAGAGGAGAGGTTGCCATTGCAGGGGAGCTTGCAGCGGTAAGAACTATAATGAACAGTGTAATAAGGGCTTTTTTCACGGCGGATATCCTTTTTGATTATTTGGGATGCATATACTTTGTGTGAACTATTTGCACAAGTGCAAAATGACCGGTACGCACGATCTTCTTTTTGTGAGAAGACGTGTTATACCAAGGTATTGATTTTTGGAGCCTTACGGTTGGTTAAGAGATTCTCTGGTGTGTTGGGAAAGGATGAAAGGGGCTGACGATGGGGCAATTCGAGAAAGAAGTGTAACCGGTGTGTTTTTTGAAATTATAATTCAAAAAAAAAGAATGGTATGGTGCAGTACACGCTGTGAGTTTTGATTATGGAGGGGCTTTGATGCGGACAGTGAAACCTATTTCAAACAAATGTCACGAATGCGTTTTCTTCCATAAACGATGTGTTCTTGGACACAGGCGGCCTTGGAATTCTTTGACGTGTGATGATTTTAGGCCGTATTGTCTTATTTGTCCGTATCCGAAAGAATTTTGTAACACCTGCCGTAATCGTGCATCTCGAAAAATGAAGCCGCTTGAAGGGGGAACCAAATCCTTTTTCAGGCAGCATGACACGCTCCAATTCGAGTGCGTTTGGCAGATGCCAAATCTTTAGTAACTCATGATATCATATCTGGAGGCCGGTTCTCGGCCATTGTGAATCTCCGCTTAACTTTTCTTTTTTTTCCGTCTAGATTAATGCGCCACATGTAACAAAACGGGAATCTCATGGGATACAAGAATACTCGCGAGTGCCTTGACGCACTCGAAGCCAAAGGGGAATTGGTTCGCATTGATGCGTGCATGGACGCCACTATCGAAATAGGTGCGATTCAACGACGGGTTTTTCAGGCCGGAGGTCCGGCTCTGCTTTTCAACCATGTGAAAGGGTGTCGTTTCCCGATGGCTGCCAATATCTTTGGGACCATGGAACGGATGCGGTTCATTTTCAGTGACACCATTGATATGGTAGAACGGTTGATGAAGCTCAAATTGCATCCTTTGGAAGCCCTTAAACATCCCCTGAAGTATCTCGGCGCGCCTCTGACAGGATTTCATACCATCCCCCGACGGGTTTCTTCCGGTCCGGTCATGGATAATGAAACCGTTATTTCTTCTTTGCCGCACCTTGTTTCCTGGCCCATGGATGGTGGTGGGTATGTCACCTTGCCGCAAGTCTACACCGAAGAGCCTGATGCGCCTGGGTGTACCCGGTCAAACATGGGTATGTATCGCGTTCAGCTCACGGGCAATGAATATGTCCCGGATGAGGAAATCGGGCTGCATTATCAAATCCATCGAGGCATCGGGCATCATCACGCCCAGGCTTTACGCTCGGGAAAACCGCTCAAGGTGAATATCTTTGTGGGCGGCGCTCCGGCCATGACTTTGGCCGCTGTCATGCCACTTCCCGAGGGTTTGCCTGAATTGTTTTTTGCCGGAGCCATGGCCGGGCACCGTATTCCCATGATTCAACGCAAGGGCGAGTTGCCGATTTCTTCTCAGGCCGATTTTTGTATTTGTGGAACAATGCTGGATGGGGTGGAAAAACCCGAAGGCCCGTTTGGCGATCATTTGGGCTATTACAGTCTTGCCCATGATTTTCCTGTCCTCAAAGTGGACAAGGTGTACCACCGTAACGATGCGATTTGGCCATTCACCACGGTTGGCCGTCCGCCGCAGGAAGATACCATGTTTGGTCAGTTCATTCATGAATTGACCGCTGACCTTGTGCCGTCTGTTTTTGCCGGAGTTCACGAAGTTCATGCGGTGGACGCGGCCGGTGTCCATCCCTTGCTTTTGGCCGTCGGCAGTGAACGATATGTCCCGTATGCCAAGGAGCGGCAGCCCCAGGAATTGTTGACGAATGCCTTGTCCTTATTAGGCAACACCCAGACATCGTTATCCAAATACGTTCTGATCGCCGCTCGAGAGGACATGGACAGCGGCGCGACGTGTCATGACATTCCCGGATTTTTCCGGCATATGTTGGAGCGCGTTGATTTGAAGCGTGATTTGCATTTCATTACCCGGACGACCATTGATACCCTGGATTATTCCGGTATCAGTTTGAATCAGGGGTCCAAGTTGATCTTTGCCGCAGCCGGAGCAGTCAAGCGAGAGCTTGGCACGGAATTGCCTTCCGGTATTGAATTGCCACGCGGTTTCCGTGATCCGCGGGTCTTTGCGCCCGGAATTTTGATTCTCAAAGGCCCAAAACATCGGCGTAAGCGCGATCAGCAAGACCCGGCGTTGGACCGTATTGGTGAACGGTTGAAGGCTGTTCGAGGTCTTGAGAAGTTCCCCATGATTGTTGTTGCTGACAACGCTGGATTCACGGCAAAGAATTGGGAAAATTTCTTATGGGTGACGTTTACTCGCTCTGACCCGGCGACTGACATATACGGGGTGGGTGGATTTACCCATGCCAAGCATTGGGGAGCTGACACGGCCATTTTAGTGGACGCTCGGCTCAAGACGTATCATGCACCGCCGCTCGACCCAGACCCGGATGTGGAAAAACGGATTGATGCCCTTGGCGCAAAGGGCGGGCCTTTGTACGGAATCATATAGCTGTGGAGATAACAATGGATGAGAAGGTCTTACAGGAGCTGAAACTCGCTTTCGCCTGTGATGTGTACGAAACGGTGAAGGCTGCCCGGAAGAATCACGATGAACATGTTTTTCGTCACACCATGGCTGAAGAAAGTGGTCAGTTGGTTTTTGCTGGAATGTTCCCCAAGCAGGACCTCCTGCAATTCCCTAATCTGACAGAAGAATTCATCGCAAAGTTGCACACTTTCAATCTGCTCGGCATCATTACTGACGGTAAAAGTGGATTGGACATGTTCTATCTTGGCGGGATGAACAAACCCTTTACTTCTTTGACTGGTGGTCCCGAATTGGCCAAGATCTTGTCAGATGACCCACTCTTGGCCTTTCTGGAAATGTATTTTAAAATCAAGGGAATCATGATCGATTTCCGACTCATGAATTACGAAGAATTTGTCCGTGCCATCGAAAGCGAAGTCTTTAAGAATACCTCCTTTTCACAGATGAGCGAAGCACAGGATTTACTCAACATGACCAAGAATTAAGTTTTACTTGGGGGGGGCCTCCCGGCGGGCGCCTTCAGCGGGACCAGGACGCTGTCCTGGACCTGCCAAAGACCCCTTTGAAAAGGGGTCTCTGGACTCCCCGAAACTTTTTGTCGCTCGCTTCGCTCGAAGCTGTCGGCAGCGAAAGTTCATGCGGTTTTGGGAGAACGTTGTAAAAAATTAAATTTTTTACAGACTTTGTGGCTGTGATGGCTTTTTTTTGATTTCTTTTTATTCCATTTCTTCAATCTCACTCAAACGATGTCGTAGAGCTTCGCCGAAGGCGCGATAAAAAGTTCTGGAGGGGGCATCCAAAGGGGGAACCTCTTCCAAGAGGTTCCCCCTTTGGCCGTCGGAGACATTCTTTAAGTCATTAATATTTTGCAAGAATGTTGCGCAAAGATTTTGAAACTCATTGTTTCTTGTCATTGTAATTTTTTTGATTTTCCCATTTCTTCAATCCTACTCAAACGATGTCGTAGAGCCTCGCCGAAGGCGCGATAAGAAGTTCTGGAGGGGGAATCCAAAGGGGGAACCTCTTCCAAGAGGTTCCCCCTTTGGCCGTCGGAGACATTCTTAAAAAATAGGTGACCCCACCTTTTTATTGCTCGGCGAGTGTCTTTTGTGTTGCGACGTCCAGCATGTGCTTGTGAAGTCGGATGGAGATGGTGTCGCTATTTTCGATATTCTCGATGAGTTCACGGAGTTTATCGATGGATTCAAGCGATGCAGTGATGATAAGTTCGCTTGGTGTGAGTTGGCTTTTTCGAATCATTTCCAACACGTTTTCCAGTTTGTGCGCCAATTCTTCGATGGTGGAGAGTTCGAGCAGATTGGCGCCGGCTTTGACAGAGTGGGCGTCACGAAAGATTGAATTGATAGTTTCAGGATCGCAATCCAGGCCACATTCTTCCAAATGCAAAAGGCCCGACTCGATGGAGTCGAGCCGTTCGGCTGTTTCTTCTAAGAAGATTTCGAGGACTTCGTCACCGCGTTGAATCAATCTATGCCACCTTCGATGAGGTTGATTGCGATTTGGGGAATGGTGTGCAGATCTGGTTTGGATATCTGCCTGTCTGCACCGACCGAATCGCCTTTGTGCTTGAGTTCTTTCGTAATAATAGAAGAGTACAGTATTACGGGAAGGTCTTGCAAAAGTGGGTCGTCCTTGATGTTCTTGGTCAGACTGAATCCATCCATAAGTGGCATTTCGATGTCCGAGATAACGATATCGACGTATTCGTTGATCGCTTTGCCTTCGGTTTTGGCCTTGTCGCGGAGTTCCCAGATGGTGCGCAGGGCCTCGTCTCCGTTGGTCGTCATAATCGGATTGAAGTTTGCTTCCGAGAGGTTTTGTTTGATCATGGCGCGGATCGTGGCGGAGTCGTCGGCTATGAGCACGTTGTAGCGGGTGTCCGAGACAGCGGCTTCTTCGCCACTTGCGGGTTCGAATTGTGTGAGAATGGTTTCCAGATCGAGAAGTTGGACGAAATAGTCGCCCTTGTCGATCAGGCCGATAATGGCGTCGGTATTACTGGAAATGATGTTTGAGGGAGGAATGACTTCACCCCAGCCCACACGGTGAATTTCCGTGACACCAGAAACCAGGAAGCCGGTAACCGATTTGCTGAATTCCGTCACGATGACGATATCCCGTTCGGTTTTTGGCATGTCGAGTTCCAGCCAGACAGACAAGTCAAGCACCGGAAGGATCAGATCACGCAAGGGAATGGTCCCCATGAAAGAAGGATGGGGGGCTGATTCCGGCGGATCGAGGTTTGGTGTCTCGATGACTTGCATGACCTTGGCCACGTTTATTCCAAAGAAGTTGGGAACAGGTTCTTCGCCTTCTTTACGGATTTCATTAATATAGAACTCGAGGATTTCGAGTTCATTGGTTCCTGTTTCCAACAAGATTCCGGTATCTATTGCGCTTTTGCTCATGAAAGGTCTCCCAATCCGGTTCATATCGTCGCTTTCAGCTAAGTTCCAGTTATATACGCTGTCAAGAATTTTATGTCCACGCTGTTGGCGGGTCTTGTGTGAATTTATAATGTCTTCATGGTTAGTTGGGCGTGAAAAAAAAGATGTGAGTTTTTTTCTTACAACCCCTTGACGTATTGCTTGAGCCAATGCACAAGAATATTGATTAAAACTGTTCATAAAAATCTAATGGAGATGCAGAATGAGCGAAAAAATCACCGTTGATCCGACAATTGTTCAGAAAAAGGTCATGGACAGACTTGAAGAGTCGGCTTCGGATGTTATCCCGTGGTTCTACGAGAATATGCCCGAATACTACTTCCTTACCCATGGCGAAGAAGAACAATTGGCACATGTCAGAGCACTGCTTTCAGGGATGGTCCGTAAGGAAAAACAGTCTTTGGCCTTGCGCAGTCCGTGTGGAACAAAGGTGACACATCTCACTCCGGGCGGAGATATGGACGCCCTGGCCGGGGTTCTCAAGGGATACCGTGATAAGGATATTCAGATCGCTCGTATTTATGCGAGCCATGATGATTCATTGCGCCTTGATACGTTTGTTTTCGGGCCGCAACCTGCGTGTGATGCGGACGCGCAATCCGTCAAGGACGTGATGGGACTGGTTCGCGAGGGCGTGGTAGACCTTGGTGGAGGCGATGGTGGTGAATTCAGCAACTTCATTGGTTCCGTGAGTGAAGATTATATCGAGAAATTTGAACCAGGTCGGGCATTGCGACATTTCAGCACCTGTGGGTGTGTGGAAAGCCAGGAACGGGTTCAGGTCCTGTTGGAAAAAGGGGTCCATTCCGGGTTTGACCGGATCAGTATCGCCATGGCCAACCCGCCGAGAACCGCATTGTTGTTACGTGTCGTCAATGTGTTTGCCCGCGAAAAGATCCCTGTTGACCGGGCGTACTCCGATCAATTCGATCGCGGAGACAAACCGCCTGTGGCGATCATGAGTTTTTATCTGGATACACAGCGGATTGATTTGGATGAATCTGGTGAACAATGGTTGCGTCTGAAACGGCAGCTTGAGATGACCAAATGGTTTGCCCCGCATGGATTGGAAGCTCTGGCATATGAAGAAGGATGGGAATTGGAACAGGTCATGCTGATGCAGGCCGCGGGTGAATTTGCGCATCAGTTCTTGATTAAGAAAAATCTCCATGCGTACACGTCCGACCGGATTGTTTATGTCCTTTTGAAACACCGGGACGTTGCCCAAAAATTGTTTGATTATTTCGAGGCCCGTTTCGATCCTGATTTTATTGGTGATCGGCAGCCATACATGGCTGAGAAACGGACCATTGCCCGGGCCGCGATTCGGGATGTCGGGAATTCCATTCACCGGGATATCTTGACATATATCTATAAATTCTTCCGTTATACGGTGCGGACAAATTATTATCTGGAACACAAACTCGGATTGAGTTTCCGTCTTGATCCGCTGATTTTGGCTCCGATGCCTCGGAGCGAACGGCCATTTGGTATTTATTGTTTTCACGGTCCGTACAGCTTCGGTTTTCAGGTGCGATATCGCGATACGGCGCGTGGCGGGGTTCGTGTGGTCCGGACGTGGAGCCAGGAAGGATTCGAGGTGGAATCCAACAGGCTTTTTGACGAAGTGACCAAACTCGCGTCGGCACAACAGTTCAAGAATAAGGATATCCCGGAGGGCGGGTCCAAGGCCGTCATTCTGCTCGGCCCGGATGGTGATATTGATCTGGCCGTGAAATCCATGGTTGATTCGTTGCTGGATTTGTTGATTATCCCCGAGGGAACAGACGGATTTGTCCAGCCGCGTATCGTGGATTATCTGAATCGTGAAGAGATCATCTTCCTTGGCCCGGATGAGAATATTACCCCCGATCATATTCGGTGGATCGCAGCGCGAGCACAGCAGCGCGGGTACAAATGGCCGAGTGCCTTCATGAGTTCAAAGCCGGGTGCGGGTATTGCGCACAAGGAATATGGCGTGACTTCCGAAGGGGTCATTGTCTTTGCCGATGAACTGTTGCGCACGTTGGGCATTGATCCAAAAAACGAATCTTTTACGGTCAAGATCACCGGCGGTCCGGCTGGTGACGTGGCGTCCAACGTCATGCGGTTCCTGATGCGCGACTATGGTGCGAATGCACAGATTGTGGCCATGACCGATGGACATGGTGCGGTGTATGACCCGGATGGAATGGACCATGCGGAATTGCTTCGGTTGATGGATGGAGAGTACAAGACCGCTGATTTTGATCCGTCGAAATTGACGGGCGAGGGCGCCTTTGTGGTCTCAACGGACGAGCCTGATGGTACCCGTATCCGCAATACGCTCCACAATACGGCGGTGGCCGATATCTTTATTCCGTCAGGTGGACGGCCAGATACGATCAATATGTCGAACTGGAAGGAGTTCTTGCAAAAGGATGGCACGCCGTCCGCCCGAGGACTGGTGGAAGGAGCGAATATCTTCATTTCAACAGAGGCTCGTGCAGAAATGGAAAAGGCCGGAGTCTTGGCCGTGCCCGGACCGTCTGCGAATAAGACTGGCGTCATCTGTTCTTCCTATGAAATCCTGGCTGGGTTGGTGCTCAACGAGGAAGAATTCCTTGAAATCAAAGACGAGTATGTTGCCCAGTTGATTGAAATTCTGCGGGAACGCGCTCGGGACGAGGCGCAAGTTCTGATGCGTGAATTCAAGCTGGCCGGTGGGAACCGAACTATCACGGAATTGTCGTTTGAATTGTCCGAATCAATCAATTCATTGGCCGATAGAGTGGCCCGGGTTCTGGATGAATCCGTGGAGACCGTGGCGGCTGATCCCGAGTTGGCAGAGGTCCTGTTATCCTATTGCCCGGCCGTGTTTGCGGAAAAATACAGGGATCGAATTGTGAATGATCTTCCCCGAGGCCATCAACTCGCTTTGCTGGCGTCCTTTGTTTCCGCAAAAATGTTGTATCAGGAAGGCATGGGGTGGGCTGACCATCTGGTCGAGTTACGGGATGTTCGTGATGTGCTTTTCAGCTATCTCGCACAGGAAAAGATCGTGGCGACACTCCTTGCGGAAGTCAGGAGTGCTGGCTTGGACAACAGTGAATTGATTGTTGAAATATTGGAAGCTTCGGCACGGAAACAATTGACCTTGAGCAAACTTGGCCTTGGTTAACAAAATCTGTTCTTGAAAGACAGCGGTTCCCGGTGAAACACGTTCATCGGGAACCGTTTTTTTGTCGCACCTCAAGAGCCTTGACAAAGTGGAGGGCAGACCGTATTCTAACTACAGATGAACAACTACTCATGTGAGGCAAATTATGTCCAATATGGCATGTAGCAACACGGAACAACACGAAAAAAATGTGGCCATGGCCAAAGAAAAGATGCTGTCGGAAAGAGAATTCCTTTTTCTCGCGGAACTTTTCAAGGCGCTTGGCGATTATACGCGTGTTCGTATTTTGTACGCCTTGTCCGTGGGGGAGTTGTGCGTGTGTGCGTTGGCCGAGGTTCTGGATATGTCCCAGTCTGCCATCTCGCACCAATTACGTTTGCTTCGGGCCGCCAAGCTCGTGCGGTATCGTAAGGAAGGAAAGAACGTTTTTTATTCTTTGGACGATGACCATGTGCGTAATCTGGTCAAGCAAGGGCTTGAACATGTCAGAGAACAGGGTTGAGATGCCCTGTCCTCTTTTTTTTATTAAATCCTATGAATATTTACTCATGTATGAATGTTTTAACGATTGAGAAGAGATAACTATGATAGAGACAACACTGCACATTCTTGACGCGTCCTGGGGCGTTCTGGTTGAGGCTGGCCCCTATCTTTTGTTTGGTTTTTTTGTGGCAGGATTGCTCAAGGGATTTGTGCCTGACAAATATATGGCGCGGCATCTCGGGAAAAAGTCTGTTGGGTCGATTTTCAAGGCTGCGATTGTCGGCGTTCCGTTGCCCTTGTGTTCCTGCGGCGTGTTGCCCACGGCGTTGGGTCTTCGTAAACAGGGCGCGAGTAAAGGGGCGACTACGGCTTTCATGATTTCCACACCTGAAACCGGCGTGGACTCCATGGCCGTTACCTATGCGCTCATCGATCCCATTATGACTGTGATTCGTCCAGTTGCAGCGTCCATCACCGCAGTTTTTGCCGGAGTGCTGGTCAATGCGTTTCCGGACAAGGAAGAGCCTTTGCCCATGGCCCACATCGCGGCGCCGGTTACGGGGTGCGGATCTGGCGGGTGCGGGTGCAGTGGAGACCAATGTGATGTGCCAGCGGCTTCCGGCGTTGTCGCCCGGTTTCGGGTGGGAATGCAGTATGCCTTTGGTGAAATGATTGCCGACATCGGTCGTTGGTTGCTGATTGGCGTGGTGATTGCTGGTATCATTTCGGCGATCGTTCCGGCTGATGCGTTGGATCAATATGTTGGAACAGGTTTTTTATCCTATCTTGTCATGTTGGTCGTGGCTTTGCCCTTGTATGTTTGCGCTACGGCATCCACTCCAATTGCGGCCTCCCTGTTGTTAAAAGGATTGTCTCCGGGGGCGGCATTGGTTTTTTTGCTGGCCGGTCCTGCGACCAACGGAGCGACGATCACGGTTATGCTCAAGACATTGGGAAAACGGGCGGCAGGGATGTATGTCGTGTCCATTGTCGTGTGTTCTCTGGCGTTGGCCTGGGCAACGGATATGCTGTATAGTGCGCTTGGGTTGGATATCACCGCTGTGGTTGGTGAAGTCTCAGAGATTTTGCCTCATTGGGTGGGAGTTTCGTCCGCTGTGATCACGCTGGTCCTGGTCGGGTGGAGTTGTATTCGACGACATAACCATAATCATGACCACGACCATGCGCAAACGCATTAAGTGTGTGCTTTTAGATTGCGAAGGGTATAGCCTTGGGCTGATTTCAGTGGAAGGATATAACCGTTGTTGGTAAAAAGGGAAGAGGGCGCTGTCGGCGTTTCTGATTCCATGAAAAAGCGGAGCGGTTGTTGACCGTTCCGCTTTTCTTTCTTATGCAGTGCATGTTCATTGCATAGCCAATAAAATGAAGGGGAAATGGAATGAGAAAGATTCTGGCCATCATGGTTTTCATATTCGCGTTTAGCGGGATTGCCCAAGCGGAGCCTGTCCATATCCGATTCGGGATTCTCCCTGTGATCGATACCTTACCGTTGCAGGTGGGGGTGCAGGACAGGCTGTTTGAAAAACATGGCATTGATATGGAATTGATTCAGTTCGCGTCTGCGCTTGAGCGGGATACCGCCATGCAGGCCGGACAGTTGGATGGATATTTTGGTGATCTTGTTGCGACTTATCTGCTCATCAATCAGGGGGTGCCTATGCGTATTGCCCTGACATCGTGGCGCACGACTCCCGGATTTCCCATGTTTGGCATTGCCTTGTCTCCAGCCAACAAGGACTTGGATTTTGCGGCCATGAAAGGGCGGACCTTGGGCCTGTCAAAATCGTCGGTCATGGAATTTCTTGCCGATAAAATGGAACAGCAGCTTGGCGCGGATTCACGGCATTTTTCTCTGCTTGAAATCAAGAAAATTCCCATTCGTCTCCAGATGCTCATGACCAATCAGCTTGATAGCGCATTGTTGCCCGAACCACTGTTGTCCTTGGCCCGACTCAAGGGGGGCGGACAGCTTGCGACGGCGGAACAGCTCAATGTGCCGTTGACAGTGCTGTGTCTTCATGATTCGTATTTTGCGGATAATGCCGAGAGCTATGGCAAGTTCATCGCCGCGTACAAGGAAGCCGTGCAGCGATTGCATGACACTCCGGAAAAGTATCGGTCACTCATGGCACAGACCTGCCGTATTCCCAAGCCGCTCATGGCCGAATTCCCGATGTATCCATATCCCATGCCTTCTCTGCCGTCGGCTGTAGAATTGGATGAGGTGCAAACCTGGATGGTGGCCAAGGGGCTGCTGACCTCCAAGGTTCCAGATGAAACCGCGTTGTCCCCGATTCTCCCTTAGCATATGTTACAGGCTGAGAATCTCGGAAAATCATACAACGGCCAGGCCGTTCTCGAACATGTCTCCTTCACCCTTGGGCAGGAGGAGACCTTGGCTGTGGTGGGACCGTCAGGGTGCGGTAAGACCACGTTGTTGTACCTGTTGAGTGGGTTGACCACACCGGATACCGGACGGATTTTGCTTGAGGGACGTCAGGTCGATGGCCCTTCGTCGGATATTTCGATTATTTTACAGGATTACGGTTTGTTACCGTGGCAAAATGTGATTGATAACGTGGCCCTTGGCCTGAAAATTCAGGGGATGGGCCGGAGCGAACGACTTTCCCTGGCTCGGAAACAGTTGACCGAGGTGGGGATTCTTGGCCGTGAAGAGGATTATCCTGCCGGGTTGAGTGGTGGGGAGCAGCAGCGGGTGGCCATTGCCCGCGCCTTTGTCACCAAGCCTCGGCTGATGTTGCTGGATGAGCCGTTTTCTTCGTTGGATGCCTTGACCCGGGAACGATTGCAACGGGCATTGCTTGAAGTCTGGAAGGTGCGCAAGGTTCCCTTTGTGCTGGTGACCCATTCGCTTGAAGAAGCCGTGGTGCTCGGCAAGCGGATCATGGTCATGTCCGGCCGTCCGGCCAGTCCCGTGGCGGTTTTTGACAATCCCGGCTTCGGGGATGAATCCATTCGGGATACCGAAGCATGTTTTTCCCTGCTCAAGAAGTTGCGGCATACCGTGGAGGATCTATGGTAAGCCTGTTCAAAGCCTGTCTTCGATATGGCCTTGTGGTCCTTGTGGTCGGCATTTTGTGGAAATTTGCTGCGATTGGTATGGGTGGGATTATTCTTCCGCACCCGGAAGATGCGCTTCGGGCCTTTTTAGAGGCCATGACCACGGGGATTTTCTGGGAACATTTTTTCGTCAGCGGATATCGGGCGGTCATGGCCATGCTGTTGGCATGGATAACAGCCTTTCCGCTGGGGTTGATAATGGGCAGCATGAAACGTGTTGACGCCGTGCTTGCTCCGTTTGTCTTCTTGACCTACCCCATTCCGAAAATCGTGCTGCTGCCGGTATTTCTTCTCTTGTTGGGATTGGGTGATACTGCGAAGATTGCCATGATCGGATTGATTCTCGGGTATCAGATATTGGTGACGACCCGGGATGGCGTTCGCTCCATTCACCCGAAATATTACGATTCCGTTCGTTCCTTGGGTGGGTCGCATCTGGATGTCTTGCGGGAGGTGCTGCTTCCGGCGGCTCTGCCTCATGGATTTACCGCATTGCGACTGGGAACCGGGGTGGCCGTGGCCGTGCTCTTCTTTGTGGAATCTTTTGCCACCACACGAGGGCTAGGATATATGATAATGGATGCGTGGGGGGCCATGGATTATTTGACCATGTTTTCCGGCATTCTGGGTATGAGCCTGATGGGCGCAGCCCTGTACGAAATAGCAAATTTTCTTGAACGCAGAGCCTGCCAATGGATGTTTCTGCGAAACAAAGATTAATCGGAGGAAAAGATTCTGTCTTCCACGAAACTCGAATTTGATAACGGCCATATGGCAAGTCAGTTGTTTGGGCCGCACAATCAACATCTCAAACTGCTTGGTGAACGAATTGGTGTGACTTTGGGAAGCCGTGGGAACACGGTGATTATTGGTGCGTCAGATGGAGATGAAGCCAAGGCCAGTCTGGCTGCCCAGGTTTTGTCCCAACTGTATGCCATGATTCAGAAAGGAAAATCCGTGTATCCCCAGGATGTGGATTTTGCCTGTCGTATCCTTGAACGGCAGCCGTCTGCGGACATCGGTGAAATTTTCAAGGGCAATGTGTATGCGACGTCCGGTAAACGGACTGTTTCTCCAAAGTCCTTGACGCAGCAAGAATATCTGGATGCCATTCGGGATTCGGATATGACTTTTGGAATTGGTCCGGCCGGGACCGGCAAGACCTATTTGGCTGTTGCCATGGCCGTGGGTGCGTTGGTTCGTCGGGAAGTCAAACGGATTATCTTGACTCGACCAGCCGTTGAGGCCGGTGAAAAACTCGGATTTTTGCCCGGGGATTTGACCGAAAAAATCAATCCGTATCTGCGTCCTCTGTATGACGCTCTGCACGACATGCTCGATTTCGCTAAGGTGCAGGATTATCAGGAATCCGGGGTGATCGAAATCGCACCGCTGGCCTTCATGCGCGGGCGCACACTCAATGATGCATTTATTATTCTCGATGAAGCGCAGAACACGACTCCTGAACAGATGAAAATGTTTTTGACCCGTCTGGGATTTGGGTCCAAGGCCGTTATCACGGGCGACGTGACGCAGATCGATTTGCCGATTCATGCCAAGTCCGGCCTGCTTCAAGCGCGAAAGGTTCTGGACGGTGTGTCCGGGGTGCGGTTTATCACGTTCAATGAGCACGATGTCATTCGGCATCCGTTGGTTGGACGGATTGTCCATGCCTATGACGCACACGAAGGAAGCGGACAATAGCCATGAACGATGCGGTCAGGCTTGTCAGCAGGGTGCAACTCGATCCGCAATTCCCTTTGTCTAAAAGGGAGTTGCGTGAGGTGTGTGCGATGCTTCTGGATGTCTTGGGGCTTGAAGGGCGAACCTTTTCCCTGACATTGGTCGATGATCGTGAAATTGCTGGGGTGAATGCGACGTTCCTTGGCTGCACGGGGCCGACCAATATTTTGAGCTTTCCTGATTCGGATGGGGAAGCCATGATGAGCGGTATGGACGACGAGGATTCTCTGGGAGAACTGATGTTGTCTGTGGATACCCTGGCGCGGGAGACTTTTTTGTATGGTCAACAGCCTTTGGAACATCTGGCGCGATTGTTGGCGCATGGATTGTTGCATTTGGCGGGATTCGACCACGGTGAAGCGATGTTTGACCTGACGGATGGCGCGGTTGACATGATACTTTTGCAATACGGGACAAACGATATCGGAGAATGAGCATGGCACGACGAAGACACATACGTGGTAAGGAATTGTATCGACTCGTTTTTTCAGGTGTTATCTTCGTTGTGGCTGCGGTGGGTGCCCTGGCGTATTGGGGCGTGCGTGAAATCCGGCAGGATGCAGCTGTGGTTGCCGTGGAGAGTTCGGCCCGTGGTTTGTCCGGTGCGGTGACCGTGCTGCTCAATGCCGTGAGAAATTCCAACGATGAAATGAGCGACGGCACCCTGTCCAGTCTGAAGCCAAAGGCGTTACGCAAGGAATTTCGAGATCTTTTCGAGAAACATTCATCGGTGAAAGCGGTGTTGGTCAGTGATGGTCAGGGGATGCGATACATGCTTGCCCGACATGGTCAGGGGATTGTTGAAGTCCTTTCGGGCGAAGACCATTCGACCCCCATGACATGGACGCTTTTCAAGAGTGACGGGTCAACAGATACAGCCTTTAGCGGATGGAATATCGACAGGGCCGCCGTCGATCAGGTCTTGGCCGATGAATTCGCTTATCTCAAACCCGGTGAAGTGAATTGGCGTAGTGCCAGCCAAGCGTTTAACGCTCGGGAATCATTGGTGTCCGCCTCTTCGTTGATGGAGACCGAGCAGGGCAGCAAAGTTATGGTGTCCTTTGCCTTTCCCGTGTCCGGGGTGGTCTCTCAGCTCGGGGGCGCAGAACGAGGCGGAGCCGAACGGGTCTTTTTGTATTGGAATGATGGGACTGCCCTCCCTGTGGCTGGATTGGGTGTCGAAGGACGAGCTGTCGACCCCACAACTCGCTCCCTGTCTGCTTCGGAAATTGCTGATCCGGTTATTGCCAGAGCCGTTTCTGATTTGGCGGCTTTGGGAACGGTGCCGGAAACCCCGCTTTCGTTTGTTTATGAGCGTGAGGTCTGGTGGACCTACGCACTGCCGCTGTCCATCTTTGGAGATACCATGTCCCTCGGGGTGGTTGTCCCTCGGGCCAACGTGGTTTCAACCTTGACCAGTGATTCATTCTTGCAGGGCGGAGCGACTGCCTTGATTCTTATCGCGGCTTTGATGCTGTTTATTTTGCATCGAAATCGCAGCCGGATCGAGGCGCTCGGATTGCGGCGGGAAGCAGCGGTAACCGAGGCGGATGTGCTTGATTTGGTCGCGTCCGGGGAGAGTGGACGGTTGGAATTCAAACAGACATTGCGATTCAATTTGAAGTCCGGGAAAAATGGACGTGAAATAGAACATGCCAGTCTGAAAACCGTGTCTGCTTTCATGAACTCCGATGGCGGAACTCTCTTGGTCGGGGTGGCCGATGACGGGACTATCGCCGGATTCGAGGAAGACAAGTTCGGGACGTCGGATCACGCCTTGCTCCATTTTAACAATTTGGTCAATCAGCATGTCGGTCCTGAATTCACTCGGTACATTGATACGGCGATTATTCAGGTGCACGGAGTGGATATCTTGCGGATTCACTGTGTCCCAGCCCCGACGCCAGCGTTGTTGGATATGAAAAAGGGTGAAGAATTCTACGTCCGAAGCGGTCCTGCAAGCCGGAGTCTGAGCCTCAGCCAATTCTATGAATGGCTCAAGGAACATTGAGTTTTTTCTTCTTTCGCTGGCAGAAATTATGTATTGAGCGCGTTTTTTTCATTCAGAGGATGACCGTTCTGAGGCCTCTTTCCTTGGCCTGGAGAATGGCTGAACTGTGGTTCGTGTCGCCAGTCGTGTCGTCAGGGTGGATGAGGGTGGTTTGATCCGGTGACGAAAAGAAATGTATTGTGATGACATCATGGGCCGCAGACCGTGGTGTCACGCCATTTTCTGTCTAATATCGTTCCCCCAAATTCCTTTACATTCATAATGATATGGGACACACTCCGACTCTTTCACTATAAATGGCAATCGAGATGGAGAAAATGTACGATGCCCAAACATTTTTTGACTATTCTGGACATCCCCAGGGATGAGGCCAAGCAGGTGTTGCTTCGGGCAAAAGAGATGAAGGACAACAACGTTCGTACCGATCTCTTGGCCGGCAAGACCGTGCTTTTGGTTTTCGAAAAAGCATCCACCAGGACCCGCGTGTCCTTTGAGGTGGGCGTGCGTCAACTCGGTGGTGACCCCGTGTTTATTACAGCCAGGGACTCACAGCTGGGACGCAGCGAACCATTGAAAGATACCGCACGGGTTCTTTCCCGATTTGCGGACGGTCTCATCGTGCGAACATTCGGCCAGGAGAAGTTGGAAACCCTGGTCGAATATGGTGATATCCCGGTAGTTAACGCCCTGACAGACGAGTACCATCCGTGTCAGATCATGGCGGATATGTTGACGATGTATGAGCGGACTCCGAAGTTGGAAGACCTCAAGGTCGCCTGGGTCGGAGATGGCAATAACATGGTGCATTCCTTTATTAATGGGTCTGCGACATTTGGCTATGAATTGGTTGTTGCCTGTCCTGAAGGATACGAGCCTGATCCGGCGTTGCTGGACGTGGGTGTGAATGCAGGGGCCAAGGTGACGCTGGTGCGTGACCCGGCCGAAGCCGTGCGTGGTGCGCACTATGTGAATACGGACGTCTGGGCCTCCATGGGGCAGGAAGACGAACAGAAAAAGCGGGAAGCCGCATTTGCCGGATTTGAAGTGACCACAGATTTGATGGCCAAAGCCGCTGATGACGCCAAGTTCATGCATTGCCTGCCAGCCCATCGGGGTGAGGAAGTTTCGGAAACTGTTTTTGAAAGCCCGGCATCCATTGTCTGGGACCAGGCCGAAAACAGATTGCACATGCAAAAAGCCATTCTTGAATGGATTTATTCATAATTGAGAGAAGAGAGATTAAGAGAATGAACAAGATAGAAAAGGTCGTTCTGGCCTACTCCGGAGGGTTGGATACCTCCATTATTCTGAAATGGATCAAAACCAACTATGATTGCGAAGTCGTTACCATGACCGCCGACCTTGGTCAGGGCGAAGAAATGGACGGCATTGAAGAAAAGGCGCTTTCTACGGGTGCGGTCAAGGCATACGTGGAAGATATGCGCGAAGAGTTCGTGCGGGATTACGTCTTCCCCATGTTCCGTGCCAATGCTTTGTATGAAGGCCGGTATCTGCTTGGTACCGCCATTGCCCGTCCGTTGATTTCCAAACGCATGGTCGAAATTGCGGAAATGGAAGGTGCGCAGGCCGTGTCGCATGGTGCGACTGGCAAGGGCAACGACCAGGTCCGTTTCGAACTGGCCACCATGGCCTTGAATCCCCGGTTGCAGACCATTGCCCCATGGCGTGAATGGGACCTGAAGTCGCGGACCGATCTCATGAATTTTGCGCGGGAAAACGGGATTTCCATTCCGGTTAGCCGGAAGAAACCCTGGTCCATCGATGCCAACCTGCTGCATACCTCGTTTGAAGGTGGCGAGTTGGAAGATCCGTGGAACGCTCCCGGCCCGGACTGTTATCGGAATATCACGCCGCCTGAGATGTGCCCGGATGAACCGGAAGAGATCTCCATTGATTTCGAAGCCGGTGATCCCATTGCCATCAATAACGTGAAATATTCTCCGGCAGCCTTGCTGGCCAAACTCAATCAGTTGGGTGGCAAGCATGGTATTGGCCGTGTCGATATGGTGGAAAACCGTTTCGTGGGCATGAAGTCCCGTGGCGTGTATGAAACCCCGGGTGGCACCATTCTGGCCGCTGCTCATCGCGACCTTGAAGGGTTGTGCATGGATCGTGAAATGATGCATCTGCGTGACAGCCTGATTCCAAAATATGCCGAAATGGTGTATTATGGATATTGGTTCTCGCCTGAGCGCGAAGCCTTGCAGGCCATGATCGACAAGTCTCAAGAGAAAGTCACCGGAACCGTTCGGGTTAAATTGTACAAAGGCAATTGCGTTCCGTTGGGTCGTAAGTCTCCGTTCTCCCTGTACAGTCCGGAACTGGCGACGTTCGAGGAGGATTATGTGTACGATCAGGCCGATGCCGAAGGCTTTATCAAGCTGGTTGGCCTCAGGCTCAAGGGTCGGATGCAGCAGTTCAAATGGGGCGGCAAAGAGTCCGAAGAATCCTGCGAGTAAATTATATGGCAGATAAAAAAATGTGGGGCGGGCGGTTCGCAGAAGGAACCGCCGCTTCCATGGAAGCATATTCCGAATCCGTGTCCTATGACCGTCGCCTCTATGCCGAGGATATCCGAGGATCGCAGGCCCATGCTCGCGTGTTGGCCAAACAGGGTTTCTTGACCGAAGACGAGGCCAAAATCTTGTGTGATGGTCTGGATCAGGTCAAGGCCGAGATCGAATCCGGTGATTTTGTCTGGAAGACCGAGATGGAAGATGTCCACATGAACATCGAATCCCGGCTGACCGAAATCATCGGTCCATTGGGCGGTAAATTGCACACCGCACGGAGCCGGAACGATCAGGTGGCCCTTGATTTCAGGCTTCATGTGGCGACGCGTCTGGCTGAATGGCAGCAGGCATTGGCCGCGCTGGTCGAGGTCTTTGTCGCACGCGCCGAGGAGCATCGGGAGACCATGCTTCCCGGGTGTACCCATTTCCAACCCGCTCAACCTGTGAGTCTGGCGCATCATCTGTTGGCCTATTGCCAGATGTTCAAGCGTGATCATGAGCGGGTGACCGACTGCCTCAAGCGTGTCCGTGTGATGCCGCTGGGGGCCGCAGCTTTGGCCGGGACCACGCATCCGGTGAATCCGCAGGCCGTGGCTGATGATTTGGGAATCGACACCATTTTTGCCAATTCCATGGATGCAGTGTCCGATCGTGACTTTGTGCTTGAGGCCGTGTTTGCCGGGAGCCTTGTCATGACGCATCTTTCCAGGATGTGTGAAGAAATCATCATCTGGGCCAATCCGAATTTCGGGTATGTGAAGTTACCGGATCAGTATTCCACTGGTTCGTCCATCATGCCTCAGAAAAAGAATCCTGACGCCTGTGAAATCATGCGTGGCAAGACCGGGCGTGTTGTCGGCTCCCTGATGGGGCTGCTCGTGCTTATCAAGGGCTTGCCCATGACGTATAATCGGGACATGCAGGAGGACAAGGAGCCGTTTTTTGACGCGGACAAGACTGTTTCGGCATCGTTGGCGATTATGGCCGATATGTTCAAGCAGATCGAATTCGTGCCGGAAAACATGGCGGCCACCGTCAAACGTGGCTTTTTGAACGCTACCGAGTTGGCTGATTATTTGGCTGCCAAAGGTATTCCTTTTCGCGAGGCGCATCACATTACCGGTGCTGTGGTCGCTCATGCGGAGCAGGAAGGATGTGGTATCGAGGATTTGGCTCTTTCGGATTTGCATCATTTTTCCAAGGATATCGGAGAGGATGTCTTTGGCGTGTTGGATTATGCGACTGCCATCGAACGGCGAACGTCTCCAGGCGGAACTGGTCCCGCGTCCGTGGCGGTGCAGATTAAGGCCTTGAAAGCGTGGACCAAATCGGTGTAACAGATGAAATGAAGGGAATTTTCCCTGTATCTCTTGATTTTTCATGCAGGAACATTATTCTTAATCCTGCATCGTAGTGACAGTGATAATGAGTCCGCACTCTTAGCGGATTGTATCTGAGACTATACGGAGGAATCTCCTTTGAACAACCATATGAAAAATCTTGTTATTTGGGCTATCATCTTTGTGTTGATGGTTGTCCTGTTTAACCTTTTCAATCAACCGCCCGTGCCTAAGGATGTGCCGTCCTATAGCGAATTCCTGGCAATGGTTGACAGTGGAAGCGTTGCAACAGTCAAAATCCAGGGACCCAAGATCGTTGGCACCAAGACATCCGGCGAAAAGTTCCAGACCTATGCCCCGGATGATCCCAAGATGATTGATACACTCATAGGAAAGGGTGTTGAGGTCAACGCGGAGCCGCCCGAGGAGTCCCCCTGGTATTTGACGATGCTTTTGTCCTGGTTCCCCATGCTTTTGCTCATTGGCGTCTGGATTTTCTTTATGCGCCAGATGCAGGGCGGCGGAGGCGGTGGCCGTGGAGCCATGAGTTTTGGCCGTTCCAAGGCCCGTCTTATCAATGAGGAGACCGCCAAGGTCACCTTTGAAGACGTGGCTGGCGTGGACGAGGCCAAGGAAGAGCTGTCTGAGATTGTGGATTTTTTGCGTGAACCTCGCAAATTCACTCGTCTTGGTGGGCGTATTCCCAAAGGGGTGTTGCTGGTGGGTGGTCCTGGTACGGGTAAAACCCTGCTAGCGCGTGCCGTTGCCGGTGAAGCCGGAGTCCCATTCTTTTCCATTTCCGGTTCGGATTTTGTGGAAATGTTCGTGGGTGTTGGTGCCAGCCGAGTGCGTGATTTGTTTGCACAAGGCAAGAAGAACGCTCCCTGCTTGATTTTTATTGATGAAATCGATGCCGTTGGTCGTCAACGTGGCGCGGGTCTTGGTGGTGGTCACGATGAACGTGAGCAAACCTTGAACCAGTTGCTCGTTGAAATGGACGGCTTTGAATCCAACGAAGGCGTTATTCTGGTCGCGGCGACCAACCGTCCCGACGTACTGGACCCCGCTTTGCTGCGGCCCGGACGTTTTGACCGTCAGGTGGTCGTGCCCAATCCCGATCTTCGAGGACGCGAACGGATTCTCAAGGTTCATAGCCGCAAGACGCCGTTGTCTTCAGAGGTTGATCTGGAAATCATTGCCCGAGGAACGCCCGGTTTTTCCGGTGCCGACCTTGAAAACCTGGTGAACGAGGCGGCCCTTGGTGCGGCCAAGCTCGGCAAAGACCGGGTGGACATGGATGATTTCGAGGAAGCCAAGGACAAGGTCATGATGGGCGGACGTGAACGTCGGTCCATGATCCTCTCTGACGAGGAAAAACGGACTACTGCCTATCATGAGGCGGGTCATGCTCTGGTGGCAAAACTGTTGCCCGGGACCGATCCGGTTCACAAGGTATCCATTATTCCACGAGGTCGCGCGCTTGGTGTGACCATGCAGTTGCCTGGTGAAGATCGGCATAACTATTCCAAAGGATTCCTGCGGAATACGATGGCTGTTCTCATGGGTGGCCGTGTCGCTGAAGAGCTGGTGCTCGATCAGTTGACCACGGGTGCGAGCAACGACATTGAACGGGCGACAAAAACGGCTCGGAATATGGTCTGCATGTGGGGTATGTCCGAAAAGCTTGGTCCCATGAGTTTTGGTGACAATCAGGAACAGGTTTTTTTAGGCAAGGAATTGATTCATAACAAGGAATACGGTGAAGACACCGCCAAGTTGATTGATTCCGAAGTTCGACGGTTTGTGGACGAAGCCTATGAAAATGCGACCGAGCTGCTCAAGAACAACGGGGAAGCCTTGGAAGCTATTGCCATGGCCCTGTTGGAACGTGAAACTATTACCGGGGCTGACATTGATCTGTTGATGGATGGCAAGGAGTTGCCGCCCATGGAAGAGTCCAATGGTTCGTCTCGGAATTCGGCATCATCCAGTACAGCCGATGGGTATACTGCTGAAGGCCGTGGAACAGATGCAGGCGGTCCCGGGTACCGTCCTGTCAGTGAAGAGCCTGAGGACAAGGGTGATGATTTCATTCTTGAAGATGATGATTCCGCCGATGAACCCGGTAAAAATGGCGGAGACAAAAACGTCCAATAATCGATTTGAAGTGACGATGAGTGATACGACATGGACATTGAAGGGGGGCAAGGTCTTGGGACCTGCCCCCTTTTTTATTGCGGGTATAGTCAACGTAACGCCTGATTCCTTTTATGATGGCAGGACGCATAGTGATACCTTGGCCGGTGTGACACACGGCCTTGAATTGGCTCGGCAAGGAGCGGACATGCTGGACGTGGGGGGAGAATCCACCCGTCCGTATGCTGATAAGGTTTCGGAGGCCGAGGAACTGAACCGGGTCATTCCGGTGATTCGAGGGTTGGCCGAAGCACTTCCCGAGACAGTGATTTCCGTGGATACCTACAAGGCCACGGTTGCTGCCAAGGCTTTGGAGGCCGGAGCAGATATTCTCAATGACGTTTCAGCCTTTCGGTTTGAGCCGGAATTGCTTGATGTCATCGGAGAATATAAGCCCGGGTATGTGCTGATGCACTCTCTTGGCAAACCCGAAGATATGCAGGATGAACCACGGTATTCGGATGTGGTCGGTGAACTGATCGCTTTTTTTGAAGAACGGTTGAACTTGCTCGATAAAGCCGGGCTACCCATGGATCGGGTGACGCTTGATCCCGGTATTGGTTTTGGCAAGAATTTGGAGCATAACCTGACGATTTTGCGTGAGATCGATCGTATAATGGACATGGGATTTCCCGTGTATATGGGGTTATCCAACAAATCTTTGTGGCAAGGTTTGCTCGGATTGCCGGTCGGGGAGCGACAGAACGCCACACAGGCGGCCACGGCCATGCTTGCGGCCAAGGGTGTTCCCATTCACCGTGTGCATGAAGTTGCGCAGACACATCAAACATTGACCATTGTTCGAGAATTAGCGTAGTTAAAGATATGTTTGAACTTTTCGGCATTCAAATCACCTGGCGCGTCATGCTCGATATTGGGCTGGTCGCTTTTATCTATTACAATCTTATCGTGCTTGTTCGCGGGACGAGAGCCGCTGCTGTGCTGTACGGTCTGGTTGTTGTCTTGGTGGTCTATTATGTGTCTGATTTATTTAATCTGTACACTTTGAATGCCCTGCTTGGGGAATTTCTTACCTCCATCTTTCTTGTCGTTGTTATTTTGTTCAAGACGGATATTCGCAAGGCCCTTGCCAGTGTTGGCACCAGGCGGTTCTGGACCAAATCTCAGGTTCGGGATGATACGCTGGAGCAATTGGTTCGTGCGGTGATGAGTATGTCCCATCGGAGTACCGGGGCGATTATTGTCATCGAGAAGAATATGCCGTTGGGTGATATCATCGAACGGGGAATCGAGCTGGATGCCAAGGTGAATACGGAATTGATAGAAACCATTTTTGTGCCGGATACACCGTTGCATGATGGGGCAGTTATCGTGCGGCGGGATCGAATTGTTGCTGCCGCATGTATTTTGCCATTGTCTAGCAAGCTGCGAGGGCAGCCCATGTACGGGACGCGACATCGGGCCGCGCTCGGCATCAGTGAGGGGTCAGACGCCATCACTGTGGTCGTGTCCGAAGAACGGGGCGAAGTCTCGGTGGCCATGAATGGGCGTTTGACAACCAGTCTGGACGAAGTTCGACTGATGCGTGTGCTGAGAAATGCACTTGGACGGTAATATGAAGAACTGGCAAACCGCGATACTTGCTCTTGCATTGGCTCTGTTTACCTGGTTTCTGGTGACAGGCCGGGAAGTCGTTGAATCGTGGGTTGATATGCCAGTTGTGATGACGAATCCTCCAGAAGGGCTTATTATTGAAGATGGGCTTGTTGACAAGATTCAGGTGCGACTGCGGGGTCCCAAGGGGCTTGTCGGCAACCTGGCGAATCAGAATATTCAATACCATGTGGATGTCAGCACCTTGAAAATCGGGGCGCAGGTCGTGGATATCGATGCGTCCAATATTCCTTTGCCGAGTACCTATGAGATCATTGAGGTCAAACCCAATCGATTGAATTTGAAGGTTGATCGGCGGATTACCAAGGATATTGAAGTGGAAGCGGTCTGGTCGGGCGATCTCAATTCTGATTACAGCTTGCAGGAAGTGGTCGCGGTCCCCAATCGTGTGGTTGTTCGAGGGCCGGAAACCATATTGCGTAAGCTCACCAAGGCCCGAGCGGTCATGAAAGAGGATTTTCCCGATGATGTCCCGTCGTCGTGGGCCGAAGATGTGGGAATCGAACTTGCTCCAGAGATAGAAGCATCCCCGGGCCAAGTTCGTGTCGAAGCGTTTTTTGGTCCGCAAACCCGTCAAATATGGGTCAAGGTTCCGCTTGAAGTGCAGGCCCCTGAAGGGTATAAGGTCTCGGTTTCACAGAAATTTGTTCGGTTATTAATCGAAGGACCGATTTTCCTTTTCCGTGATGATGAATATCGCAAGGATATCGTTGTCAATTTGTTGTTCGGGAGCGAAGTCGCACCCGGCTCCTTGAATTTGGAGTACGATGTTCTACTTCCTGACGGTTGCCGGATTGTCAAAAAGAATCCGGAAACCGTGAAAACTCATATGAAAAAGCAATAAGTTGCCGGTTGGGCAACGGTTTGGAGTTCTCCATGAAGCAGAGGCTTTTCGGGACTGATGGCCTGCGAGGGCAGGGCAATATATTTCCCATGACACCGGAAATTGCGTTGAGGCTTGGTCTGGCCGCCGGACAATATTTTCGAAATGGTTCCAAGCGTCATCGTGTGGTTATCGGTAAGGATACCCGGCTGTCCGGCTATGTCTTTGAGACGGCTTTGACCAGTGGACTATGCGCCAATGGAATGGATGTTTTTCTGGTCGGCCCCATGCCGACTCCCGCCATTTCTTTTTTGACCCGGAATATGCGGGCCGATTTGGGTGTGGTCATTTCCGCGTCACATAATCCGTTCATGGATAATGGGATCAAATTTTTTGATCGGCACGGTTTCAAGCTTCCAGATGAGGTTGAAGACGAGATCAGCGAATTGGTGCTCAATCAGGACACACAATGGGATTATCCCGCTGCCGAAGACGTTGGTCGTGCGAAACGGATTACCGATGCACCGGGTCGATATATCGTGTATTTGAAAAATAGTTTTTCACAGCGATTGACCCTGGACGGCATGAAGATTGTTTTGGATTGCGCGCATGGAGCGGCCTATGGTGTTGCACCCAAGGTTTTGGAAGAGCTGGGTGCGGACGTTGTTCGGATTGGCGTGAAGCCGAACGGGTTGAATATCAATCAGAAATGTGGTTCGCTCTATCCGGAAGTCATTTCCAGTGCTGTCATCGAGGAAAGGGCCGATATGGGTATTGCTTTGGATGGCGATGCGGATCGGCTGATCGTGTGCGATGAAAAAGGGCGTATTCTGGATGGTGACCAGATCATGGCTTTGTCGGCCTTGGAGCTTTTGGAAAAAGGGACCTTGCCCAAGAATATGCTGGTGTCCACGGTCATGAGTAATATGGCGCTTGAGCTGTTCATGAAAGACCATGGCGGCACGCTGTTGCGCACCGACGTTGGCGATCGGTATGTGGTGGAAGCCATGCGTCGCGAAGGGGCCATGCTCGGTGGTGAACAATCCGGTCATTTGATTTTTATGGAGCATTCCACCACTGGCGATGGATTGCTGGCCGCATTGCAATTGTTGCGGCTCATGCGGGAAAAGGAGCAACCCTTGTCAGAGTTGGCCGGGTTGCTCGAACCGTTTCCGCAGATTTTGCGCAATGTGCATGTGAACCGGAAAATTTCGTTTTGTGACGCGCCCGAAGTGCAAAAGGCGGTTCGGAAAGTCGAAGATGCGCTTAAAGGCAAAGGGCGGGTCTTGCTTCGCTACTCCGGGACGGAAGCGGTCTGTCGTGTCATGGTTGAAGGACCGGATAGCGATACCGTGGAATTGTATGCTGGTGATATTGCTGAAGCCTGCGAAAAGTATTTGAAATAATTTTTTCAAGGAAAGTCTCATGAAAATCAAGAAAGCAGTCATTCCGGTCGCCGGATGGGGCACGCGATCTCTTCCGGCCACGAAGAACGTTCCCAAGGAAATGTTGCCGATTTTTCGTAAACCCATCGTTCAATATATTGTTGAAGAAGGGATTGAGGCCGGTTTGACCGATGTTGTTTTCATTACCAATCAGAACAAGACGATTATCGAAGACCATTTTGACCGAAATTTCCTGTTGGAACAGTTGCTTGAACGCGCTGGTAAACAGGAAATGCTTGATGAGGTCAAACGGGTTGCTTCGCTTGTCAATGTCATTGGTGTGCGCCAGAAGGAACAGCTTGGACTCGGCCACGCTGTTTTGTCTGCTCGGGAAATTTGTCAAAATGAACCATTCGCCGTCATGTTGGGCGATGATCTCATGTTCGGTGTGGATACGGGCATCGGTGAATTGTTGCGTGCTGCGTCCGCTACGGGCAAGGCTGTGGTCGGTGTGATCGAAGTGCCTGAGGACAAGGTCAGTCGATATGGCGTCATTAAAGGTGAAGAACTGGACGACGGCACGTATCGGGTGACGAATTTGGTTGAAAAACCTGCGCGTGAAGATGCGCCGTCTAATCTGGCGATCATTGGTCGGTACGTTTTACTCCCTGAAATTTTTGATATTCTCGAAAGTCAGAAGGCCGGTGTCGGTGGAGAAATCCAGTTGACGGATGCTTTGCAGGGGCTGGCGGATCAGGACAAGCTCATTGCCGTGAAATTGGGTGGTCAGCGGTTCGATGCCGGAGACTGGGTAGAGTACCTGACCGCGAATATTTATTTTGCACTGCATGACGAAGAACTCAGGGATGATTTGGTCAAGCGATTGCTTGAGTTGTTGCCCTGTGCCGGGACCGAATTATGATGAACCGACTGAGTGCTGCTGTTGTTGTCTGTTTGCTGGTCCTTTTGATCGCTGTGCCCGGAGCCGCGTTTACTCCGGACGATGAGGAATTGAGCGCGTCGTTGACCGCGAAATACGGACCGTTGCGTTCCTGGGAAGCGGAAATGTCCTTTCCCGACTACCCTGGGGTGCGCGTGGAGATTGCGTATGCCAGTGGTCAATGGCGGCAAAAGTGGCAGGCTGAAACCACTGTCGAAGCCGTCGGCTTTGGGGAAAAGGTCATTGGAGCATGTACTCCCGGTGGATTTGCTTTGTCTCCGCTTTTTGTATGGCTGGTCCCCAATCCCGTGGAAACATGGAAAGAGTGGGGCGTGGCTGTTGATGACCGTGGGTATGGTTTTTATGATGGTGCGCCGTGTTTCATCCTTGGCGCCGAACCGGCTGATCCTTCCAGCTCAGTGATCTATTTGCATAATGAAACGCGTGCGCCGCTTTTGATTCGGTATATGACCGAAGTCGGGCTGACCTCCGTGGTTTTTTCCAAGTATAAGGTTCTGGCGGGGTACAGTGTCCCACAACAGTGTGTCGTGACCGTGGACGGGACGACTCTTACAGTGAATATCACATGGAAAGCGGTCAATGGCGCGGGTGACAAGGCCCTGTATGTCAAGGAGTCCGTGAGTCCCATTCCCTGCGCGGAACCTCCGGCACCCTTTGATTTTCTGCGGGATTCCTTCCGCATTCCTTCAAGACGATAGGCGGCATTCATGGCCGATTTATGGCAGGTAACGCTCGTCAGTCCACCGTATGAAGCGTGGACCTACGAGCGACCTTCCTTTTTCCCTGAGTTATCTGCTGGGCAGCGGGTGATTATTCCTTTTGGCAAATCGCACCGTGTGGGCATTGTTGTTGGTCCCGCTGACGCGGCCCCCAAAGGGGTTGCGATCAAATCGATGATCTGGCCGTTGGAACGCACACCGCTTTTCAATGAAGAGTATGTGGATATGGCCGTGAATCTTGCGGCCCGGCAAATGGTCAATGTGGGACGAATTTTGGAAATTGCCTTGCCTCGTGGACTGCGGACGGCTGCCGTGACCTTTCGGGTTGATAAACATATGGCTGAGCGCACGTTGCCCGGTTCTGTGCGACCTGCGGAAATCGGGCGGATGCCTGAAGCCGATAAAAAGGCGCTTATGGAATTGTGGTGTGCCGGGCGGATGCGGGTGCGCGTCAATGCCAAACGGGAAGCCGAAGAGCGGTTCGTTTCCCTGGAATCAGATCCGCCGTGGGCGGTGCGTCCCAATGCCAAACGACAGATTCGGTTGCTGGAATATCTTTTGGAACATGGACCGCAGAGTTTGTACGCCTTGCGCTATGCTTTGGGTGATTGGACTGCGGCCACGGTCGCCAAATTGGAGAGCGTGTCCATTGTCCGCACTGGAGAATTGACCGCTGATACCTTGGCCGAAGTGGATGAGGGCGGGGCGGGTGATCCGTGCGGTGATGTCTGTGAATATACTTTGACTGACGAACAACAGATCGCCATGGATTCCATGACTGCGACCATGCAAAACGGTGGCGGACCGCATCTGGTCCACGGTGTGACCGGCAGTGGCAAGACGGTCTTGTATCTTGAAATGGCTCGGCAAAGTCTGGCCAATGGCCGTTCTGTCATGTTGCTCGCCCCGGAGGTCGCTCTGGCGTGTCACCTCTACCGGACGGTGAAAAAACGGTTCCCGGATGCGCAGGTTTTTTTCTATCACGGATATCAGAGTCCCAAGAAACGGGAGCGGACATTCAAGAGCGTCTCTCGTGAACAGGGTCCGGTCCTCGTGGTCGGAACCCGGTCTTCCCTGTTTTTACCGATTTCCAATCTTGGTCTGATCGTATTGGATGAAGAACATGATGAGTCTTACAAGCAGGAAGAGCGATTGGCCTATCATGCCAAGGAAGTTGCCTGGTTCAGGGCCGGTTTGAGCAAGGCCTTGTTGCTGCTTGGTTCAGCCACGCCGGACGTCAAGACATTTCACGCCGCCCGTCAGGGGGTGATCCCTGTGTCCACGCTCAAGGAACGCGTGGGTAACAGTGTGCTGCCCGGTGTCGAGTTGGTTGATATTACGGATATGAAAGGGGGCGGCAAGTTGCTGGCTCCGGAGACGGTAGACGCTATTCGCGAGACGGTCGAGGCGGGCAATCAGGTTATTGTCATGCTCAATCGTCGAGGTTACGCACCCCTGATGTATTGCGTGGACTGTGCCGAAACCGTGCGTTGTCCCGAATGTGAAGTGGGGATGACCTATCACAAGAATCGGCAACGGGTTGTGTGTCACTATTGTGGCTTGACCTATTCCTATCCGCTGACGTGCAAAAAGTGCGGCGGCACCAGTTTTATCCCCATGGGCGAAGGTACGGAACGCCTTGAAGAGGTCTTGCAGGAAAAATTGCCCGAGGGCACCACGGTGTTGCGGCTTGATCGGGACGCAACCAGGCGACAGGAACGGCTGGAAGAAATTCTGGGCGCGTTTGGCCGTCGGGAAGCACAGGTCCTTGTGGGGACACAAATGATTTCCAAGGGCCACCATTTCCCGGGAGTGACGTTGGTTGTGGTCGCTGACGGCGACCTTGGGCTGAATCTGCCGGACTATCGTTCTTCGGAACGGACTTTTCAGTTGTTGGTTCAGGTCGCAGGCCGTGCCGGGCGTGGCGAGAATCCCGGCAGGGTGCTGATTCAGACGCGCAATCCCGGACATCCCTTGTGGACTGAGGTGGTGACAGGGGATTACGCCGGCTTCTTCGATCGTGAGATTGCCCGGCGATCCATGTTCAAATATCCACCGTTTTCCAGAATGGCCTTGGTCCGCATCAATTTCCCTGCCGACTATTCGGATGGGGCAGCTGCCGTGACGTTGTTCGGTGACATCTTGCGGGAACAGAGTCGAAAGTTGGGCATTGATGTCCTGGGACCGGCTCCGGCTCCTTTGTCCATGCTTCGAGGTCGCAAGCGTTTCAATTGTTTGTTGAAATCTGATGATTGGGCCAAGGTGCGGACTTTGTACGGACAGATGACATCGGCCAATCCGAATGTGCGATTCGTTCGAACGAGTCTGGACCTTGATCCGTTGACGACATTGTAAAGGATCGACAGGTCACCTGTTGTCGGATATATTATCCTATTATATGAGCTAACAAGGGAGCGATCCATATGAAAATTTTGAAGGTATTCGTGGCGGTGCTCGGGTTGAGTCTCCTTGTCTGCGGGGCCGCTCTGGCGCAAACGTCCAAAGTGGGGTTTGTCAATCCGCAACGAATTATCAATGAATCCAAAATCGGCCGTATCGCTCAGGAAGATCTGGCCCGACTGGGGCGTGAAAAGGATCGGCGTGTCCGTGACGCTTTGGCTGTCGTCGAATCTTTGCAGGACAAGTTGAAGGCAGAAGCGGTGTCCATGGCACAACAGCAGTCCATGGAAGAAGCTATGCGTTTGGCGGTTCGTGACTATGAACGACTGGTGAAAAACAGTAATTTGGAAATTCAGAGTGAGGAAAGACGCCTTATTCAATTCGTCATGCGACGAGCGGATTCCTTTTTACGGACCGTTGCTGCGGAAATGGGGTTTACCATGATTCTCACCGACCCGGAAATTATCGGGTATGTGGCTGACTCTATGGATTTGACAGATCGGGTTATTCGCGAACTCAATGCGACGATGTAACAGGGAAGAATCAATGCGAAAATTGACGATATTGGTGTTGGCTCTTGTGAGCCTGTGCTGTGTGACGGCGAATCAAGGGTACGCCTTTGGTGAAATTCGGTACACGGACCGCCCGTTGAATTTGCGGGATGCCCGTTCGCCCAAGGCGACTTGGGTGGGCAATTTGTATCCCGGACAAAAGGTGCGGATTGCGCATCTTCAGCATGGTTGGGTTGCCGTGTATGAACCGAATGCGGCAGATGGAAGCGAAGGGGCCGCTATCGGGTATTCCAATGTTAAATATCTGCGGAAAACGCGGACGCGATATGAACCCAAGGACCTGGGCGAGTTGGTGTATACGGATCGGACCTTGAATGTTCGGGTTGAACCCAAAATATCCAGCAGGAAAGTCACGACACTCAAACCCGGGACACATGTTCGTATCGATTTCCCGGAGGATGAGTGGATACGCGTTTTTCCGGCTGATGCAACGATTCGCTCCAATTTGAATGGTCTCGGCTACAGCAGTGCCAAATATTTCAAGCCGGCCACCAAGCAGTCGTTGGCTTCGGCCGTGCCATCCATTGCTGAAGATGATGCGGTGGTGGTCATGCACAATTCTTCGGCAGGAGATTCGCTGAAAACACCACGAAAACAAGAACGTCCGACCGCGTCAGCTCCTGTTGCTGGTCGGACATCGAAATTCGTGACCGCAACTTCCGCTGTCACTGTGTACAGCAGCCGGACCACCGGGGCGTCCGTGACTCGAACTGTGCAGCCGGGCGAAACCGTCCAGGTTGGGCTGTTGCAACATGGGTGGTATGCGGTGTTCAAGCGTAATGAACTCGTTCTTGCCAAAGGACGTGAAATCGGATTTGCTTTGCAATCTCGTGTGGAGACGAAGACGCGTGTCGCATCAGATCAGTCAAAGGAATTGGCCTTGTCCGTTGGCCCTGTTTCTCTTCCCTCTCAGACGAAAAAAACTCCTTCGAGCAGTGTGGCAACACCTCGGAAGACAACAGCATCATCGTCAACGCCTCCGGTCGCATCTGGCGGTGCCGCAAAGACCATCACCATTGATCGGACAAAGTTCACCCGGACAAAAAAACCGGACCCCACGCCGAACAAGACGGCGCATGGGTATCAATATCGTCTTTTGGAAAAAAATGAGACCAGACAAGCGGGTGAACCCTGGATCACCCTGAAAGTCTTTGTGTCCACGACCAAAAAACCCACGCGTGATGCGCTCAAGGATTTTGCGACAACCTTGTGGAAAGAGCATCGACGCGTGACAAAGAATGTCGTTGTGCTGATGTATCTGCCCGGTATGGATGTCGAAGATTTGGCCTATGGAGTGGTCAAGTTTGATGATTCGAAATTGCTTGAGGTCTGGGTTCGGGAAGCCACGCTTTTCGGGACCAAATTCCTTTAAGAAAAAAAACGTGTGTACAGCCCTTGTTCGATGTTTCGAGCAAGGGCTTTTTCTTATGCGGCACCATGTCAAGAACTCCCTTTCTTCGTTGTTTTCTCTTTAATTAGGCCAGGCTTCACCCTCGCCTTATGGCGTATTAGTAATGTATT